>CAZSHK010000022.1:0-11392 GCA_964606965.1 uncultured Candidatus Saccharibacteria bacterium | reverse complement strand
ACTTGGATGCAGCCAAACAACAATTGTTTTACAAGGGTAGGAACCAAGCCGGTGACCGGGTATTTGGCGCAATCCCGGATACCCAATAATATTCTGCTATACTGAAGCGTCATGAGAAGGTTATTGGTAGTTTTCAGCCTGCTTTTTACCAGTCTTTTATTTACGGGAAGTGTAAGTGCCTACGGTGTTTATAAATCCGGTACGGTTGGCAATGATGTTTCGTATCCCAATTGCAATGTTAAAGCACCGAAATCAGCCGCTTTTGGAATTGTCGGTGTAACCGGTGGACTTAACTTTAGCCAAAACTCATGCCTAGTTAAGCAAGCTGGTTGGTTTGGGAATAAAACACTATACGTTAACACCGGTTATCCTGGTCAAAGCTACGGTCTGAAATATCAGAATAGTCCGCGTGCTTGTGATAGCGCCGATTTAAACTGCTTGGCCTATAACTACGGCTATAACGCCGGGTTGTACGCTATAAATTACTCTACCAGCCAGGGTGTAACATCAAGTACCTGGTGGTTGGATGTCGAGACTATGAACACTTGGACAAATGAATACCAGCAAAACCGCCAGAGCTTGCAGGGCGAAATAGACGCTTTGAAGCAGTACGGAGTAGCAACCTTAGGCGTATACAGCACCACCGCCCAATGGGGGAGCATTACTAATAGTTGGCAAATTCAACTACCCAACTGGGGTGCAACTACCTGGCAAACGGCCAAACAGGCCTCAAAATACTGCAGTGGACATGACTTTACTGGTGGTGGCACTTGGTTGTTGCAGTTTAAGGGTTCTTTAGACCAAGATTACGCCTGCTAGCTACGAGCTACGCGACACCAGTTCTGCACAAAAAAACGAATTTCATTGACTTAACAGATTAATCATGCTAATGTATAGGTCATTGTTTAAGTGAATCCGGGTTTATGGTTAATTACTCGTCTTCATCCCGACAAGTAATATTATCTATAAACGACAGGATTCTTTTTAATGTCTTACGTATATAAATCTAGCAACCATAGGCCACGCCAAACTAACCGTGGTCCGCGTCGTGGTCAATATATAGACCCGGCCCGTTTTGTGCGTGTTGCCACACCAACCCAAGCAGTAGATAATGCGCCGACCAACAACTTTAGTAACTTCCGGATTGCCCAGCTGCTAAAAGTAAACCTTAGCAACAAGGGCTACAAAGTACCCACGCCCATCCAAGACCAGACCATTGCGCTGGCGCTGGAAGGCAAGGACATAATTGGTATAGCCGACACCGGTACCGGAAAGACTGCCGCCTTCGCCATTCCGGTACTGAACCAACTAATGGAAATGCGCGGCCATAAGGCCCTCATAATTGCACCGACACGTGAGTTGGCTCAGCAAATTCAGGCCGAGTTCCGTTGGATGGCAGGTGGCAGCGGCATCAATAGTGCTGTACTGATTGGCGGCAGCGCCATGGGGCCACAGTTGCGTGAACTGCGCAACAACCCACGCATAGTCGTGGGCACACCAGGCAGAATTAAAGATCACATTGAACGCCGTACACTTAAGCTGGACACATTTAATATCGTAGTACTCGACGAAGTCGATCGCATGTTGGACATGGGCTTTGTGCACGATGTACGAGCTATTCTTAGTCAGCTCCACGAAACACGTCAATCATTCTTTTTCTCGGCTACTTTGGATACACGAGTTAAAGATCTCATCCAAACTTTTTCTAACGACCCAGTAACAGTATCAATCAAGAGTGGTGAATCGAGTGAGAACGTTCACCAGGATGTGGTGCGTTATCAAACGCCCTACCAAAAGCTCGACAAACTACAGGATATTTTGATAAAAGGTGAGGTTAAGAAGATATTAGTCTTTGATGAAACGCGCCGCAGCGTAGAACGGCTCAGTAAAGAACTGGTAGTTCGCGGCTTTAAGGCCGACGCTATCCATGGTGGTAAAAGCCAGGGCCAACGTCAAAGAGCGCTTAATAATTTTAAAAATAACGAAGTTAGCATACTAGTAGCTACGGACGTAGCGGCCCGCGGCATTGATATTGCTGACATTACCCATGTCATTAACTATTCTTTGCCAATGTCCTACGCCGACTATGTGCACCGCATTGGCCGGGCCGGCCGGGCCGGCCAAATTGGCCACGCTCTAACATTCATAAATGGCTAAAAAATGAAGCAAGACCCAACCAAAATTAGAAACATTGCCATTATTGCCCATGTTGATCATGGCAAAACAACATTGGTTGATGGGCTTCTAAAACAGTCGCAAACCTTTCGTGGCAATCAGGCTGAAATGAGCCAAGAGCTGATTATGGACAGCGGCGACCAAGAACGCGAGCGCGGTATTACCATTACGGCTAAAGTAACAGCCGTTCAGCAGGGTGATTACCGCATAAATATAATTGATACACCTGGACACGCCGATTTTTCCGGTGAGGTAGAGCGAACGCTAAACATGGCCGATGGTTGTCTGCTAATAGTTGATGCTCAGGAAGGTCCAATGCCGCAGACCAAGTTTGTACTAGGTAAGGCGCTGGCCTATGAACTCAAGCCGATAGTTATTATTAACAAGATAGATAAACCGGCCGCCAGAATTAAAGAAGTCGAAAATGAAATAGCCGACCTTTTTCTGGAGCTGGCAGTACACGAAGACCAGCTGCATTACCCCACCTACTACGCGGTAGCGAGAACCGGTAAAGCCTGGGAAACTAATCCCAGCAATGCTGAAGCAGATGGCGATCTAGCGGTTATATTTGACGCCGTTATCAAACACGTACCCGCGCCAATTGTCGAACAAGATAAACCATTTCAGATGTTAGTAACAGCGCTGGCTTGGGATAGTTTCAAGGGTAAATATGCCATTGGCCGCATCACTCGCGGTGTTATTAAGCCAGGCGACAATATTGTCTTACGTAAAAAAGATGGAACGCAGTCCAAAGCCAAGATTGATAACGTGCTGATGAGCCATGGACTATCCAAGTTTGAAGTAACTGAAGGTGTGGCTGGGGATATTGTCCAGCTAACTGGTGTTAATGAGGCTCAGATTGGTGAAACGATAGCCGATGAAACCAACCCGGAGGCTTTGCCGGTACTGGAGGTTGAAGCACCAACACTAAAAATTTACCTGGGCCCGAATACCTCACCATTTAAGGGGACAGAAGGTGAGTTTACGACCAGTAGGCAGATTGGCGAACGCTTGCAACGTGAACTGGAAACCAATGTAGGCTTACGTGTTGAAGATGAGGGCATTGGCTTTAATGTGTCTGGTCGCGGCGAACTGCACTTGAGTGTGCTAATTGAAACCATGCGACGCGAAGGTTATGAATTTGAAGTGGGCCGCCCTCAAGTGGTTACCAAACAAGAAGATGGCAAAACCCTAGAACCGATTGAGGAACTTATTATAGAGGTGCCGGCTGAACACGTTGGCGCAATACAGATGGAGCTGGGCACCCGCCGTGCCACACTTAAGGAGCAATTTGCCAGTCCCAAAGGTCTGACCAAGTTAGTTTATGAGCTACCGACCCGGGCTTTGCTAGGATTACGCAGCATTCTGATGACCAGCACAAAAGGTACGGTAATTATGAATACGCTAATGGTCGGCTATGCTCCACTGGGTGCTGCTCTGCAACAACTTCGTAACGGCGTCATTATATCGTTTGACGCCGGCGTAACCACGCCCTACGCTCTGCAAATGGCTGAAGCGCGGGGTATTGTCTTTGTCGGTCCAGCCGAAAAAGTCTACGCGGGCCAAGTAGTGGGGCTAAATAAACGCCAGGATGATATTGAGATGAATGTTTGTAAGGCCAAACACCTGACAAATATGCGCAGTAGTTCCAGTGATGGCGTGGTGCAACTGACTCCTGCAACCATATTTAGCCTGGAAGAGTGTTTAGATTTTATTGAAAATGATGAACTTTTAGAAGTAACTCCTAAATCATTGCGACTTCGCAAACGAGAACTAGACCCCAACAAGCGCAAACGACTGCAGAAGTAATACTTTTTGCTATGATTGATTCATGGCGACCTATGATGATTTTCAAAAACTGGACGTGCGCGTCGGTAAAATTACTGAAGTTGAGGACTTTCCGGAGGCTCAAAATCCCTCTTATAAATTAAAGATCGATTTTGGTAATGAGATTGGCATTAAAAAATCTTGCGCCCAGCTTCCCAAAAACTATAGTAAGGAAGATCTAAAGAATAAGCTCATCTTGGCGGTAGTTAACTTTCCGCCTCGTCAAATCGGTCCGGCAATATCTGAAGTTTTAACACTTGGCGTACCAGACGAAAATGGTGATTGTATTTTGATTGAGCCCAACAGAAAAGTACCGCTTGGCGGACGGCTTTACTAGTCAAAGACTTACGAGGTAATTCTCTAAGCATTTACGACAAAAATATGGTATAGTAGACAACTTATGAAGTTTTTACCCGATACCAAAGGCCGTGTAGAGCCGTTTTCTGGAAGCGATGCTGAGCAACCTCAGTTGACAACTGCATATCCTGAAGCGCCTCCGTTAATAGATTTTGATGCCAAACACGGTGACGGAATGCAGCGTATCGATTGGGACCGCAAATACCCTGGCCCGGGGATTGATTGGGACCGCAAATACGCAGGCGAGCCACTGCTCCCTATAACACCTCCGGTTCTACAGTCCGTTGACCCAAAAGCGACGGAATATCTAGATCATTCTGAAGCTGCTACCTGGTGGCCTGCAGCATCTATAGATATAAATCACGGACATGAACCAGTAACTGTTGCCGAGCCAGACCCGGTCAGGAAAACATTTAGACGAAGGATTCGCCGAAGCAATACTTGGCAAGCCATAAAAGCAAAGGTTATACCGGGTAAAACGCCGCATTTCAAGTACGATACCGACGAACGATACGAGGCTTTTAAGCGAAGCCAGGAAGTTAAACCACCAGGTGTATTGCGAAGGTTGGGCAATGTCGTTGTTGGTATAGCTGAGAGAGCACCATCAGCCACGCGTGAGAAAGTGGGTAATTTTGTATTGCATGCATCACACGAAATAGCGCAGCGCACTGATGAGTTATTAGCCCGAAAAGAACTGCAGAACAGCATAGTTCTTGGCGCGCTGGCGATGACTGTAGTTACCGTTGCTTCAAATTTTCTCCAACAAAAAGGTGTTTCTGCGGCTGGTCTTATCTCACCAAGCGGTCCAAGAGGTGGATCTTCAGAACTAAGTAACGCACTACATTTCTGGCCCAGTAAGGGTTCCAGCCACCACGTCACTAACTATCTGTCGCATTTACCGCATCCTCCCCTAGTAGCTCCACCTATTAACTTTGAAATTCATCCCGGCGGTAATTTGTCTCAGTCGGTCCATGATACTGTACTGTTCATGGGGGCTAAAGATCCTGACGGCGCGACCACACGCATAGTTAACTATTTACAGTTCCAGCAGGGGAGTTCTCTTAATATAGTGCACAGCGGCGATAATTTTAGTTTGCCCTTGAGTACGGTTCAGCAACTGATTGGCTAGTCCGAATTTATAAATAGAATCCTTGCTTATAATTTTCTATAGAGATAAATAGTTAGATTCTCAGTTACTTCCCAGCTTTAAATAGCTACAATAATGGTATGAGGATTTTGGTTGTCGAAGATGAGCACAAAATAGCCAACGCTGTAAAAAGAGGTTTGGAACAACAATCCTATGCTGTGGATATAGCTTATGATGGCGATCGAGGACTGACTATGGCAACGACTGAGCCATATGATCTAATAATTCTTGACCGAATGTTACCGGGTGCCGTCGATGGGCTTGGTATTTTGCAGAAATTACGAGATGAGCATAATCATGTACCGGTATTGCTACTGACTGCTAAAGACAAAGTGCTGGATCGAGCCTTCGGACTAAACAGCGGCGCCGATGACTACTTGGTCAAGCCTTTTGCCTTTGTTGAATTAATTGCTCGTGTGCGTGCTTTGCTGCGCCGTCCTAAAAAAACCACCAGCGTCAAACTGAGCTACGATGACTTAGTGCTTGATCCGGAAAGTCTATTGGTTGAAAGGGCTAACCAGCCAGTTGAACTCACCGCCAAAGAGTTCGCTCTTCTTGAGTATTTTATGCGCAATCCGGAGCGGGTAGTAACCAAAGATAGCTTAATTCAGCATGTTTGGAACTACGATGCTGATGTGCTACCAAACACGGTCGAAGTTTATATTGGCTATCTTCGCAGTAAAGTTGATAAGCCCTTCCAGAGCCCAGAGCTTATTCATACCAAACGTGGTTTTGGCTACTATTTTGGAGTGAAACCTAATGCTACATAAAACTTCCACCAAGCTGGCATTACTGTACCTGGCAATTCTGATGTTCATTAGTTTGGCTTTCAGCGCAACCGTGTACCAGCTTTCTACTCAAGAATTTGATCGCAGCTTCCGCCGCCAGGGGACACTTTTGCGTGACGGTCCAGGTTATTTCTTAGATGAAGAGGTGCGCGATCAATTATTAGCAGAACAGCAGGATCGTTTTTATGAGGCTAAACTACATGAGCTCCAACGACTTTTATACATAAATCTTATCATTCTGATTGGTGGTGGCTTTGCTAGCTATTACCTGGCGCGACGTACTTTGCAACCGATTGAAGAAAGTCATCAAGCCCTAGAACGGTTTACTGCGGATGCCAGTCATGAGCTCAGGACGCCCCTATCGGCCATGCGGACCGAAACAGAAGTAACCTTGATGAACCCAAACCTTTCACTCAGTACCGCGAAACATCAACTAAGAAGTAATCTTGAAGAAATACAGAACCTGACAGCCTTAACTGACGGCTTGCTTAAACTTGCTCGGCATGATGCGGACGGTTTTAAAAACGAAGTAGTGCCCATAAAGTCGCTCGTCGATCAGTCTGTCGAGCAAGTTAAGTCGTTAGTTGAGCAAAAACAGATCGAAATTCAAATTAATCCAGAAGCAGAACTTAAGGTAAGAGGCGATAATGATGCCTTAGCCGAAGTGCTAGTAATTTTGCTTGATAACGCCATCAAATATAGTGCACCAAAATCACATATTCGTATAGAAAGCCGTACGCATCAAAAACAAGCCGAAATAGACGTGATTGACGAAGGTATTGGAATTACGCCGGCTGATCAGAAACGAATCTTTGAACGATTTTATCGGGCCGATGCCGCCCGAAGCAAAAATCAGGCCACAGGCTATGGTTTAGGATTGGCGATCGCCAAAGATATTGTCACGCTGCAGGGCGGTAGTATTGGCGTTGAAAGTAAGCCGGCCAAAGGCTCAACGTTCCGAATAAGTTTGCCCCTTGAGCCCTAAGACTACATTGGCTAATAAGCCAGTATCGCCTACAATTAAATGGTAAAAGGAGATATTTATGAACAAGACAGGCATTATTGCAGTTATCGTCGTAGTTCTGGCTCTAGCAGGTGGGGCGTTTGCGCTTAGTCAAAAAAACAGTGATAAAACCGGCAGTTCGACCACTAATCCAACTTCATCCACCACCACTACGCCAACCAATACTAATACCACTAGTGAAGCTTCAAGTGAAAATACCATTACTTATACTAATGATGGTTTTAGTCCGGCAACATTAACGGTTAAGAGCGGCACCAAGATAACTATTAAGAACGATTCATCGCACGCTTTGCAGTTTGATTCTGATCCACACCCGGTCCACACTGATGACCCAGAGCTGAATGTAGGTGTAGTTTCACCTGGTAAAAGTATGACTTTTACGGCGACTAACACCGGTTCTCATGGTTACCACAACCATCTCAACTCTAGCGATACTGGTACTATTGTCGTTCAATAGAGGCTTTGTGAAATAAATAACTGCTAAAGGGCAGCGTATTTGCCACACTGTTGGTGCGTGCATGCATTAACTATTTGAGGAGGCAAGATGAAAAAAAGTCAGCACCAGGAAGTGTTGGATTTTATTGGAAATTTTCGCTTGAACCAAGCTGAAGGGCAGCAAAATATACCCTCACAGGCTGAAGAAGCAGCAGATACGGAGTAATTATGAACAAATATGGTAAAAAAGCCCAGGAGTCCGTAGAGAAAACGATGCACGAATATAAACACGAAGGTAAATTTAAAAGTCGTAAACAAGCAGTTGCCGTCGGACTTAGTAAAGCCCGCCGGGCCGGTGGCAAGGTACCATCCGAAAAATAACTAGCGGTGCAAAGCTCGTAACCGCAAGGCTCGCCTCAGTGCATTGAGGCTACGTGTAAAGCCCGGCAGACCACCGCGGTAGACGATGTATCGACTATGCCAACTGGGTTCATACTTAGCTTTGAAACGGTGTAATCCTTGAAATGAATAGAAGCGGTTACCATTGGCATAGACAAAACGGAGGACGTTGTCGATGGCACTATCTGCTTGTAATCCAGATAAGGGACATAGTCCCAGGTTGAGATTACTAATGCCACGCTCCGATAAATGATCTGTGAGCTGCAGCAACAAATAGTCATTTATGTTGCCAAGTGCTCCACGCCGGTGTCGTAGTAGGTCAAAACTGGCCTGGTTTTTATCGATAACCGGAAGCAAGTTAACAAAAGCCTGTATCGTGTCTTTTTTATCACGTACTACCATAATGTCGCATTGTTGCAGATAGCTTGCCGAGAAGTAGCCCATCATAAAGCCCCGTTCGGTACGTCCAGGAACAAGCAACCAATCATCAGAAATTTCTTTAAGTTGAACAAGGGTTTTTTGGGGGTGAGGGGGCTTTAATAAATTAGTTGTATAACCTTGTTCATCAAACTTTCGGGCAATGTGGCGGAAATATTTTGTGGGCTGGACGTGCTTTTTAAAACTACCTATGTCAATAACAGCTTCTTCACCGATTTTTTGCATGTCAAAACCGAGGTTCTTGTAGAGCGATCGATGTGTATCAAGCGTATGTATTAAAGCCGGCTCCCAATCGTTGGTATAGCAATATTCCATGAAGTTTTTTAATAAGTCTGGGTAGGCGGTTGATGGACCGACTGGGTCTGCGACGCCAAGAGCAACGCCTCCAGTTACCCGATATGCCAGACCAGCTGAGCGGTCACTATTAAAAAAGAATGCTTTATCGTGTGGCCAGAGTTTGAAGTAATCCTCACTGTTTACTGGATAGTCCTTCAGTAAACCTGCCATATTCTGGTAGTCGACTTCATGACGGACGAGACGGAAACGTATCGGATTAAAAAACGAAATGACTACATAGAACAATGAACCAAAACTCACTACGACCAACGAATCCAAAAACAGCTTAGCACGCCGAGTATGGGCCATTACCGGCGAATTCGTTGTTAAGCCAAACTGGTCAACGACGTAGTGGGCACTAGCTGGCAACGAAATTTCTTGATGAAAATCGTGCATGTCCATAAGCTGAAAACCAGCTACACCATAGAAGAAAGCAACCAATAAGATGAGTACAGCGCGACGTGCCGCCAAGCCGGCATTACGCACCTCGCTTTTAGCGGTGAAGTGGTCACGGTAGATCAGTAAACCCGCCAATGCAACTAAAGGCACGAACAGGTTAAGCAAAATTGGTATGGGATGGAAGTGGACTGTTGGTGAATCAAATAAGTAGTAGCGAAAGTTGCGGATCACTATGTATACGTAAATTGGCACGGCGATCAGCCAAGCTGAGTGTTTGCCACGACGTAGTAGCGTAGCTAAATAGATAAAAGTTAGACCAGTCAAAAGAGTAATATGAGTATCAGTACTAGCCAGTAAGCCACCGTGACGGCGCAGCTCAGCAAATAATATGCTGACAACTGTTAAAGCGCCCGATAAAAGCACGCTTCCGGCGATCAAGGCTACTGACCAATGGGATAACTTGTCTACAGGTGCAGAATGACGACTGGAGCCCATGAGTGATGGTATTATACCGTCATGAAAGCAAAAGCACGACAAGTTATTCAATCACCTAGATTAGCCCTATGGACGCTACTTCTTGCCGTGCTGACGTTTAATAACTGGTGTCTGGCCATTTTCTTTAATCGTCGATTGCTGCTAAAGGGTGGGGCGGTTAGTGAACTGAGTGCGCTTAATGAACCCCATGCTCTTTTATTTCGAGTCCTTGATGTTCTGTCCGGTCTACTATTCGTGGTAGCTGCTTTGCTGGTATTGCACCATCTAGCCGGGTTTAAGACAGCGTTACACCGTGTGCTGGTGGGTGCGACTATTTTATTTGGTGTGGCAAATAGCTTAGACGCTCTGCTACCACTTCATTGCTCAGAAACAATGAACGTTAACTGTACCTTGATTGTTCATTTATCTTTATTACATCCCAGCATTCCCAGTCACGGCTACAGTAGCGGCCTGATTGCTCTGAGCTATTTACTCTTGCCTTTAATTGGGTTTGGCTTGGCTCATAAGTATAGACTGGCACCTCTTAGACTGATCAGTTTGCTAGTACTTACTATCGCTGTGCTATCGCTCCTAAGTTTTGTAGCTGACTTTGTGGTCAGTCACAGCTGGAGCGTGCAGGCCCTGGGACCGAGTCAGGAACTGCAAATGGTTGCTTTCGGCCTCTGGTTTATCGCGCTTTACTCCGCGCTACTATCTAGTCGACACTTTGTTAAAGGCGAGTTAGTTGACGTACCGACCAACACCGCCTAGGCTGAAAAGGATATGCTTTCCCAGACACTACAGTATTTAAAGGATTTAATTCTTGCTCCCAGCTCAAGCATGACGTCCGCTGACGTCCGCGAAGCACTTGATTATATACATGGTTACTGGGAAAAATTGATTCGCTACCATCCTAACGATGACGAGAGTTTAGTAGGCTTACCACATCCTTTTTTGGTGCCATCATATGCTGAAGGGCACGAGTTTGACTACAACGAATTATATTACTGGGATAGTTATTTTATGGTACAGGGCATGTTAGACCAAGCACATAAGCAGCTGGTTACCGGTATTTTAGAAGATCTACTAGCCCTATTTGAACGCTTTAGAATTATTCCCAATGCTTCGCGCCTATATCTTACCAGTCGTTCGCAGCCGCCCTTTTTGACCAGTTTTATATGGGATGTTTACGACACCTATGACATGGATAAACTGTGGTTGAAGCGGGCTATAAATATAGCGGAAGCCGAGTATCAAACTGTTTGGATGGGGACTCGCAAGCCCCATGCACGGCAGGTTTATCAAGGACTTAGTCGCTATTATGATTTTAATTACTTGCACGATATAGCTGAAACCGAAAGCGGTTGGGATATGACCCCGCGTTTTAATCGTAAATGTCTTGACTATTTAGCGATAGACTTAAATGCTTTGCTTTACAAATATGAAATGGACTTCGCCCGCTATTATCGATTAATCAAAGATAAGCGGATAGCTAGTAAGTGGGAAGAAGCTGCCCAACGTCGCAAAGAGATGGTGGATAAGCTTATGTGGAGTGACATTCGGGGCTGGTACTACGACTATAACTTTAAGAAA
>CAZSHK010000021.1:9754-11413 GCA_964606965.1 uncultured Candidatus Saccharibacteria bacterium | reverse complement strand
TAACGAAGCTCTAAAGTCTCGAGGTCCTGGTAGAGTTCCTCAAAAAGTAATGCCAACATTTTAACATAATCGCTAAGATCTCGCAATGCGTTGCCCTGCTGTTCAGGTGACATATCCGCGTTTTTCTGCAAGAAGTCGCACAGTTTTTGAGCGGGTTCGTCAATCAGCATATCAACGGTTATGTCATCAAGATTATCGCGCAAATCCGACCGCAATAATGTGATGGCTAGCAGATGGTTTTGGGTTTTTATATGGTCGGCCGCCTGACGACTGGTTTGCACTGGTTCCCTATGTTTGCGAACTGTGGCTGGCGCACCACTGGTACGACTTAGCTTAGTCTCTAGTGAGCTTTTGCTAACGCCAATAAGCTCCGCAATTTTGTTCAAATAATGATCTTGCTCAACGCTATCCGGTAATTGGCGAATGGTTTTGATCAATATGTCACTAAATTGCCGCTTGCCGACAGCGCTGGATAGGTCTAAACGCCCCTGATATTGGTCGATTAACCAATCCAAAACATAGGTTGGCTTGGTAATGACGTTCTCCCATTTTTTGGGATCCTGCTGGATAAGTTCGTCTGGATCTTTGCCGCTGGCCAGCGTAATAATGCTGAGATTAACGCCAACTTTAGCGGCTATTGGAATGGCTCTTTCAGTAGCGGCTACACCAGCTTTGTCTTCGTCAAAACACAACCTTACGTCCTCTGTAAATCGGCGCAAGCCTTTCAGCTGAAATTCGGTCAGGGCTGTACCAGCTGTAGCTACGGTTTGAGTTGTGCCTGCCTGGTGGGCGGCAATTACGTCTAAGTTTCCTTCAACTAACACTGCGTACTCTGACTTGCGGATACCGTCTTTGGCCAGATTTAAGCCAAATATATGGCGACTCTTGTCATACAACAAAGTTTGCGGCGTATTAATGTACTTCGGTGCTTTTGGGTCGTCTTCTAAAATACGGGCCGTAAAGCCAATCACCTGCCCGACTTGATCCATAAGCGGCACCATTAGGCGGCCACGGAACATGTCACTGCCACGCTGATTGGTTAGTCCTGCCTGCTTAATTTCGGTTTGGCTAAAGCCTTTTTGTTTAAGAAAAGTAACCAGTGCACTGCCGGTGTTGGGTGAATATCCTAGTTTAAAACTAAGGGCTGTCTCTTTGGTATAACCACGTTTTTTAAAGATATACTCTAGAGCGGTTTGGCTTTTACTGAAATGTACCTGATAAAATTTCGTAGCCAGTTCTAAGACTTCGTGTAAGCGCTCTTTTTGCTTGCCGCGGGCGGCGTCGCCTTGCTGGTATTGGCTAAGATCCACACCTGCTTTGCGTGCTAACAGCTCTAATGCAGCCTTGAAGTCCAGCCCCTCCATTTCCATGACAAAAGTGAAAAAGTCGCCGCCCTTGCCGCTGCTAAAATCATGCCAGATCTGCTTTTCCGGACTAACAACAAAACTAGCTGTTTTTTCTGATGTAAATGGACTTAGGCCTTTGAAGTTACGCCCCGAACGCTTGAGCTCAATATACTCACCAATAACGTCTTCAATAGCCAGACGCGACTTTACATCCTCAACAGCATCCATAGTTATAGGTTACAGGTTTTAGGTTACAGGTTAAAGCATAAGGAAATAGTAATCACGCGCCTCCTAGCACTGCAACCAAATGCGA
>CAZSHK010000021.1:7151-9654 GCA_964606965.1 uncultured Candidatus Saccharibacteria bacterium | reverse complement strand
TTCTGTCATTTTGTTTTTCTTTTCGTGCTTTATATCTTTCTATCTTGTTTACATGTTAACATACTTATGTCTTTTTGTCAAAGGTGTGTCATATACTTAATACTTTATAGGTCATACGGAATACGTTATCCTTATGCTTATGGATCAATTGAAAGGCGGTTATGTTCCGGCCAGCGTTCAGCGGGCAATGGACCAGCACATGCAGAACATGCCGGCTAATTTACAAAAATATCAGAGTGGAAATACATATATTCCCACGCAAGCACGGCAACAAATGGCTGACTACATGCAGAAAACTATGCCTGGGCATATGCAGCAATATATCGGTTCGTACATGGAGCAAAAAACTGTATCTGGTTTAAATTCACTAGATCCAGTTAGGCCAGTCGTAGTAAAAGATCGAGCACCGACCCCAAATTTAATGAGACGTGATCATTCGGCACCTGGTGAACAATTCAGTGTCAATATCGATCCCAAAGCCAATGCTAATAAAAGCTTCGCTTATACACCCCAATACCACGCACCAGGAAGCGCGGCACCGGAAGCGCCGACACCTAGCCCTACCTCCCCTCAATACGACTTTATTATGAATCCAGGCGGAAGAACGCCCAAAAAGTCGCTATTTGGCTTTGGCGGATCAAGTAAACAACGCATTTTATTTATGTCTATAGCTACTGGTTTAATCTTAGCCCTTGTTTTAATACTTTATTCCGTCTTGTTTGGTGGCGCTAAGACACCAGGACTTCTGGAAATTGCCCAAACCCAACAGGAGATTATTCGTGTTAGTGAACTGGGTGCCAAGCAAGCCCGTACATCTGATGCACTTGCCTTGGCGGCTACAACTAAATCCAGTCTGGTTACTAGTCAAAACGAGATAGTAGCCCAGCTAAAAAAGCAGAAGCAAAAGGTAAAGCCCAAAGATCTAGCGCTTAAGCAAAATTCAGAAACCGACAAAGTTCTAACCGAAGCAGCGCTTAATAACCGCTACGACGAGACATTTACAAAAACCCTCCAACAAGAGTTAGTGGAATACCAGCAGCTGCTCAAAACGACATACGACAGCACTTCAAGCCAATCCTTGCAGAAAGTCCTCAATGCTCAATTTACTTCAGCGGGCCTCTTAATTGCTAGCACACAACCAACTAGATAGTTAGTCTATTAATATAGTGCACGATAACGCTCGGCAGCTTCTCTTTGACGCCGAAATTTATCATCTTCTTCCTTCGTACCTGTCCATTGGCGTGACCATAGATCACCCTCTTGTTTTGAGTCAATATAAACATAGCGCTCGGTATAATCTATGCCTTCCGGAACTAAAGGCTCCAACTCTACAAGTGCCGCATCCAACATTTCTTCGCCTAATTTACTCAGTTGTGGCCACTTGAAATGGAATGATAGTCGTTCCGCAGGCATCATATACCAACTTACTTCAACTAAATGATTCTTCGCACGAAATAATGACCAGGTGGGTTTTAGACTTTCTCCATCAATTTGATAATGCGGGATTGTCCAACCTAGAATGCCTTCTCTGGGTTGATACTCTTCAGCCGGGCTCCCAGCTGGTCGCCAACCCGTTAAACGCTCATGGGGAATTTTTCGTTCCATGACTGGCGCATCCACATTAACTACAGGAAAATCGTTTGCACTCCTTAGTTCTAATGACTGTGGATCAAAATTAATCTCAGCCCGCGTCCAAACTGCCCAATCAAAAACACGTCGTAAATTCTCTTCACCCACAAAGCGCTGTTAGAAACGCTTCGCTCCATGTGTAACCCCTGCTCCCCAGTCACGGTGTTCCTCAAAAAATGGTTCGTCATGATGCCTGTCCAACCTCTCACTTAATGGTTCAGCTATTTCCGGTGGAATAACATACATGGGATTATGTGCCCAAAGAGATGTCTGTGTCGGATCGTAATCATCAGGTCGTGGAATCATTCGAAATTCGTGTTCGCCATCACCAAACGTGCCTGATCGAATAAGAGGTACAGAGTCTTCTTGAACACCTGGCCGCCAAAGATCCCTCAGCCGGTTCGCTTCTTCTGGTGGGCAATGTGGCGCCTTAACACCATAAAATCTACTCATTTAAAGTCATACTAAGCTTACTCAAACATCATTGCAAACATAAGCAGATAGAGTTTTGCCTTAAAACTAACTATGAAAAATTAGGTAGTTCAGCGTCTTGCTTGGTAACTAAGTCGTAACTGTGGCGAATTAGCGCCTGGATTTCTTCCCACGGCAATTGGCCGGTGAGCACTATAGTGTTCCAGTGTTTCTTATTGAGATGATAGCCCGCTTGGACTTCTTCATATTTCTTGCGCAATAATATGGCTAGTGCAGGATCGCACTTAAGGCTCAGGCGCACTGGCACTTTCTTTTCTTGAACTAAGGCAAACATTTTGCCACCGTCTAGGGCCCCGACTTTGTAAACAGCCACCTCCTCGCCAAAAGGATACTCCAATCTGGCGTCAGGTAAACTTAGAATGTATTCTTCAACTTTTTTGTG
>CAZSHK010000021.1:5167-7051 GCA_964606965.1 uncultured Candidatus Saccharibacteria bacterium | reverse complement strand
TTAAACCAGTCTAGGTAATACTGCAATTCGGCGATTGATGCTTGAATGTCGTCAAAGGCGCGGTGGGCATCGGTCTTTTCATATTTAACACCGTATTTGCCCTGCATTAGGATTTTCCAGGCACTGACATCCAACATGCGGTAGTGCAGTTTTAGGTCTAGTGTTGGCATCCATTGTTTTATAAAACCGCGGTCGTTATGTATGGAATTGCCAGATAATACGGCTGGTTCGTCACCAAAGTGCTTTTTAGTTAATTCCACCACTTCCCGCTCAACTTCAGCCAGGGGCTTGCCCTCGTCAATTGATTTCAAGAAACTATCGCGGTTGGCTGGATAGCTCTGCCAGAAAGTATTTTTCTGCATGCGCTCAGTCACAACTTCTCTTTTTTGTTTAATGCAGGCTTCGTAGGACTCCAGTGTTTTGAAGTCCATGTCGGTTATCTCAACCGCAATTTCCAAAATAACATCCTGCTTAGGGTCCAACCCGGTCATCTCTAGATCAACCCAAAGCAACTTGGTCGGAATAATGTCTTTGCTCATCTGGCCTATTGTAGCAGGCTGCTACTTTTTGGGTGTGAAATCGAGAGAACAGCTATTGATGCAGAAACGCATACCAGTTGGTTGATCTGGAGCGTCATTAAAAACATGGCCCAAGTGACCGCCACAGTTTGCACAAGTTACCTCGACGCGGTGCATGCTGTGGGCATTATCTTCCACTAACTTCACCGAACCTTTGCTGGCAACTTCATAGAAGCTGGGCCAGCCAGAACCGGAATCAAACTTGGTATGGCTATCAAACAGCGTTGCACCGCAGTTGGCGCAGGTGTACATACCACTGTCTTTATTGTGCAGAAACTGGCCCGTAAAAGGCGCTTCGGTGGCTTTGTTAAACAAGACGTCTTTTTGTTCGTATGTTAGTTTAGGATTTGTCGTTTTAGGCACTGAAGCCATACGAACCTCCTATTTCTTGCTAAATGCGCTGTGCAACCAGACGTAGACCCAGACCAATACTTCCAATACCAGTAGCTCTAAAATCAAAGCGACAAGCGGTGTTAGATAAGTTGTTTGCCAACCACCGCTTGGGTAGAACCCTGGGTTGTTGGCAGTTGCTTTATCCCACTGCCACAAAGCAACGCGACTGGCTAGCTCAAGCGTAACACTAGTAACAAATTGCAATACAAACATGGCAACGACGACGGCCAATATAACAGAGGACGCATCTTTGCGCTTTAAAACTTTTACAACGTACATTTTGGATTTCTCCTAATTATTATTAATCCTAATTATATTCCTTCTGGGTCAGATGCAATAGCAATTTTATGATTATGCTTAAGTTTGCAAGAATATACTCTTTGTTTTATAGTCAGCGACACTAGTGAGGTTTTATGACAGAGCCGACCGGCGAAGAACCAACAACCTACGATGGTGTTATTGAAGTTCCTTTTAATCCTGAAGATCAAGGGGTCTTTGGGCTGGCCGCCGAAAGGGTTTGGCGCTTTTTAGCCAGCCGTTATATAGACGAGTCTATCGGTAACACAACAGGACCAATCAATCTTGTCACAATTGGTGCCGGCTTCCCTCTTCAGGCACAAATGCAGCGGCTGGAGTACATGAAGCGTTGCGATATTATTGCAAGAGATGTCGAGCACAAACTGAATAATCGTATTATGACTCTTGGTGGTGGAAAATTGAAACGCGTACTTGGGGTCGAAGCAATTACGTCAGGATGGCTGGCTGGAGCTCAGCAGACCATGTCACGCCAGCGCCCCATTGTTAGAGCTGCCATAACTGACACACTATTTAACCCACCCGCAACCTTTCCGTTTGATAGAGAAACGAGTCTGCAGCTGCGCAATCATTATGAAAAAGCTTTGGCTAACACCGA
>CAZSHK010000021.1:0-5067 GCA_964606965.1 uncultured Candidatus Saccharibacteria bacterium | reverse complement strand
CATTATCAGCAATCTCACCCATTTGACCTGAGTATGGTAGGCGACCAAACGGTTACCTGTATGTTAGTGAGTCATTGGCCGCGCTATGACGACGTCTTTCACGAGACGGGGGATGCACGGGTTAGCCCGATGAATTTTATTATTGAGCTTAGACGCGTTATGCAAGCAGGAGGTACTGTAGTATTTTTACCCTGGCAATTGCCGACTGAAATGGTCCAAAAGCGGCCAAGCTTCATCCTAGGACAAGCCGAAGAAATATTAATGCAAGATGGTTTTGAGGTTCGTGCTAAAGCTGATACGGCAGCAGCTGTTATAAAAGCAGCCGCTTCATATGGACGCGAAGCAATGGCCCTTAGCCCTCAATTGCGCGCCGCTGGTCACATTATTACCCTTGCGGCTACAAAACGGCTGTACACACTAGCCGAACGATTGGATGTCTAGGCGTCTTTTTTCTTATCCAAGCGGTCGAGTTTTAAGCCTTTAATGACAAAGTAGACGACAGCAGCCACAATCATAAAGCTAAGAACATCACTTATAAATTGACCGTAACTGACTTTGCTGACACAGGCATTGAGAGCATCACGTTTGATACAAATGTATTTGTCACTTAGATCAATTCCGCCAGTTAAAACACCAATTAATGGATTGAAAATGTTAGCTACCAGCGAATCAATTACGCTTTTGGCGGCCACACCCAAGACCAAACCAACCGCCAGGCCTACAACGCCTTGAGTCCGAATAAATTCGACAAAACCCTCTAGCCAACCTGGTACATGCACCACTGGTAGACTAACAACTATTTCTTTACGGTCCACCCTCTTAATTTCTTCTTTGGCCATATTATCCTTTCTTTCTGGCATCTAGTATACGACGGATGGCAATTGCAAAAGCAGCTTCTTTAAGCGAAATTTTTTCTTTCTCGGCATAGGTGTAGACAGCTTCGGTGGCCTGGACTAAGTATTTATCTAGTTGCTTATTAACTTTAGTCTCGTCCCAGCGTTCTTCGTTCTTGTTCTGTAGCCACTCCAGGTAGCTGACAATAACACCGCCGGCATTAGCCAACACATCTGGAATAATAATGACACCGCGCTGAATTAGGTGTTCGTAGGCTACCTCACTGACCGGGCCGTTGGCTAATTCTAGAATCATCTTAGCTTTGACCTGGTCCATATTGTCCTTGGTAATAACATCGCCCAAAGCGGCCAACACTAGTACATCGACGTCCAGGCTAATTAAATCGTCATTACTGATGGTTTTGGCTTCTAGAGTCTGGTAATCCTTAAGCGGACCAGTGTTCTTTTTAAACTTATCAACTTCATCAGCACTCAAGCCACCCGCTTTGAAAGGTCCGCCACTGGAATCTGTAGCCGCCGTTAGTCGCCAGTTGGGTTGCTCTTTTTCAGCCACTACTCCGAAAAATGATCCAACATTGCCAAAGCCTTGCACACCCATAGTTATAATTTCGTCCTGCTTACCCATATGTTTGAGCAGCTCGCGCAGTACTATCACACCGCCGCGGCCGGTGGCCGCATCACGGCCGGCGCTACCACCATTTTTGATAGATTTACCGGTAAAACTGGCGTGGCTTTTGTCACCGGTTTGTAGCTCGTACTCGTCGACCATCCAGTCGATGATGGTGGCGTTGGTGTTGACGTCTGGGGCTGGTACGTCTTTGTCCGGTCCAATGTGTGGATGCAGGTGTTGGACATATTTACGCGATAATTCTTCTAGTTGGCTTGGGCTCATACCTTTGGGATTAATTGCTACCCCGCCCTTGCCGCCGCCCAAAGGTAGTCCAACAGCCGAGGTTTTAAGTGACATTAAAGTAGCCAGAGCTTTTACTTCGTCTAAATTGACATCGGGGTGAAAGCGAATGCCACCTTTGTATGGCCCGAGTAAATTTTTGTGTTGCACTCGGTAGGCTTTGTGCTTATTGCCGTTGCTAAGCTCAATCTCAAATTCGTGTTCGGCATCGGTTGCCAACAAATAATCAACATCAGCCTGGCTAAGTCCCAGTTGGTCCCCTACGCGCCTGATTAACTCGTGTGCAGTCTCTAACATGCACGTTGCATTGTACGATGAAGACCCTTTTTTTTGCTAGTTACATTCTGGCTGGGGCTTCAATGTTCAATAAACCAAGACCGTTATTTAACACTTGGGCGTAGGCTTGGACAAGTTGCAGTCGGACTGCTTCCCGCTTATCACCTATGACGCGGTTACTCTCATAAAAGCGGTTAAAGGTTTGTGCGAGTTCATACAAATAAGTAGCAACATGGTGTGGTGCCAGTTCTTGAACGGCTTTTTCAACCACCTCCGGGAACTCGGTGATTTTACGGACCAAACTTCTCTCGCCGGCTTCGAGTATTAAGTCCTGAGTCGTGAGTTCTGAGTCGAGAGTCTTGGCTTTGCTAAGGATACTGCGCGCCCGGGCGTGGGCATACTGCAAATAAGGACCGCTGTTGCCTTGAATCGCCACCGATTCTTCCGGGTCATAAATAATATCACCACCCATGCCCTGTTTAAGGAATGCATACTTAACCGCACCAAGCACAACACCCGGTTGTTCCTTGCCAGATTGAGCATGATTGGCCTTGGCAGCGGCGTCTAAAACATCTGTGGCCCGCAAAATGTTGCCCAGGCGGCTGCTCATTTTAACCCCTCCTTGGAGCTTTACGATGCCATGGGTCAAATGAGTCGTCTTTTTGACGAGGTCGGGCTCGAATTGTTCCAGTGCCTTAAGAACTACCTGCATGTACTGAGCAATTTCGTTGGCGGTAATAACTATCGACAGATCAAAGTTATAATCTTTCGATTTCTGTAGAATTAGCCCAATGTCTTTAGCTTCGTAAGTCGGCAGACCTTCAGAGTTAATGAACACGCGTGTGTGCAAGTTATGTTTGTCGCCCGGAAAGACTATCGCACCGTCTGACTCTTCAAATACGCCTTTTTTAAGCTGTTCGTGAACCGTTTCTAGTCCAAGTTCAGCCACTTCACTTTCCGGATAGTACTTTTCAAAACCAGAGCCAATACGCCTATAGAACTCCTTAAAATAATCGTAGCTCCACTGCCGAGTCGTCCAGTAGATTTGGGCCAGTGGCGATGAGTTATCTTTTTCCCTCTGCAGACGATAGATTTCTTTATTTAGAGCTGTAATGTCACGCTTGGCTTGTTCATCATCTTCATAGGCTTGGGTGCCCTTAATATAGGCATCAGCCATCCATTGTGGCCGGTCGGCTGGAGAAATATCCTTGAGTTTGTCGGGATGCTCGCCACCCAGCGTTTGGAGCATGGCCCACATGGTTTGAGCAACGTGCCGGCCGACGTCACCCCCGAAATTGACTCGGTGCACTTTGGCGCCAGCGGCCTCAAACAACGCGGCAATACTGTCGCCGACGATGCTGGTATATAAGTGTCCAGCGTGCAGTACTTTGAAAGGATTAGGATCGGAGTATTCCGCGACGACCGTTTTATCTTTGTGCAAATCATTATGGCCGTAAGTTTTATTAACTCGCCCCAGCTCTTCAGCCAATGTTTCGTCCGAAAGCCTAAAGTTAATAAAGCCTGGACCGGCTATAGTTACAGCACTTACCTGTTTTTTCAGGGCCGTCTGCAAGGAGGTGCCCAATTGTTCGGCTATATCTCGTGGTTTTTGGCCGGTTTTAGCAGCTAACTGCATAGCGATGTTTGTGGCATAGTCGCCGAATTGTTCATCGGGCCTAGTTAGCTCCGGCTTAATGTCGACTTTGAACAATTCTTTGGCAGTAGCCGCCAAGGCCTGCCCAATTTCTTCTCTCATTAACTTAATGATATCAGATTACGGTTTACTGGCCCGGACAGTCTTAATGCCCTGCCATAAGACTGCGTACATACCGATTAATAATGCGAAAAACAACAGTGTCGTCGTTAAAAACTGCGGGTGTTGGGTTGGATTAACGAACTGATCGGACACATCAAATAGCAAACCGGCAGGATTAATTAACACATCCCAAGTATTGAGACGAAAAACCCTCCCCAGATACATGGCAAAACTACACAACAGCAATACTGCCGCCATAATACTGTGAGTGTCCCGCCTTCTTAATTTATCGTGCAGTAATTTTTGGACCATAAACAGACTAGTAAAGCCCAGAACCATACCGGAAAAAATGAACGAGAAAAACATAACACAGTCATACAACAAGCTAACTTCCCCTGTACTATGCAGATGAATAAGATCGGTTACCAGGTAAAAGCTATTAGGTAAGAAGCCTATCCAGAGGATAGTGAAAATGATTGGTGCGGCTCTGGACCAGCGGTTTTTTTTCAGGCTACGTTGCAGATACCAGGCAAAAACTAAGGGTAGCCACGCTAATAACAAGTTCCAGAAAAGAAAAGCATAACGGGTACTCTGTGCCGATACAAAGCGAGCTATAAAAAAACCAGCACTAATAGCACTGGCTAGCAGCAAGGCCTTAACATATTGCCACTCCACCTTGCTCAGCTTTGTTTTCATGAGAGTATTATAGCAACCGCAAGGAGTAATTTAAGGTATACTGATAGCCGATATGAAAATCATGGTAATAATCGGTAGTGTGCGCGAAGGCCGACGGGCTGAGATGGTTGCTAATTGGGTTGTCGGACAGTTAAAACAAGATCCTGAGCTGGAAATTGATGTGGCAGATCTTAAAGAAGTAGATCTCCCCTTCTTCAACGAGGAAGTCACGCCCGACGCAGCCCATGGTCAATTCCAAAACCCCAAAGGAACCGCCTGGGCGGCCCGCGTCGCTCAAGCAGATGCCTACTTAATGCTGGTTGCCGAATACAACCATGGACCAACGCCGGTCCTGAAGAATGCAATTGACTGGGTCTATGACGGCTGGCTGGACAAGCCAGTTGGCTTTGTCAGCTATGGTGGTTTTGTGGGTGGTTCGCGGGCCACTGAACACCTGAAACTGATAGTTATGAATGTCCGGCTCCACCCTATTAATACACCAGTTATTATTCCGCGAGTCGGCCAGGCTTTTGATGAAAGCGGCCAACCTAAGGAAGCTGAACACCTAAATGCCAGTTTGCTTAGTATGGTTACTG
>CAZSHK010000020.1:4460-11983 GCA_964606965.1 uncultured Candidatus Saccharibacteria bacterium | reverse complement strand
GAACTAAGAATTACAGTAGTGGTCAAAACAGCGCTCTTAAGGAGCGCTGTTTTTGGTTTATTGCATATATAATAGGCATAAGCATGAAAATTCATGGTCGGCATTTGAATTCGCGCGGCTTTACATCTGTTGAGCTCTTGCTAGCTTGTGTAATTTTTCCACTTATTGTTATTGGCATTGCTAATTCTTATGATGCTGTTCGTAAATCATACACAACTGCCAAGCAGCTAAATGAAGTTTACGCAGTGTTAAGTGCCTGTCCGGAGCTTGACCGCGCCCTTGATTACACTAACTTAGTAAGTAATTCCTCAAACTGCTCGCCAAACAACACTTTTGTAGCCGAAGGTAGTAGCGGCATTACATATTCCTATAATCCGACCTTAACAGTCACAGATACCAGTTCGCTTAGCAGTAGCGATCCTCTTAAGGCAGTTCCAGATTCTAAAGTAGTTGATATTACTGTAAGTAATTTACGTGGTAATGCACCGCCCCTTGAACTGCGAATGCTAATTACTAGAAATGGAATCGCCCAACAATGAAGCTAAATCAAGAAGGCTTTACCTTACCTGAACTAATTAGCGTCATGGCCGTTTCGGCTCTTTTTGCTGGGTTAATTATGTACTTTGGCATTAGCTACTGGCGGTATGCCTCGTTGTTGGAAGCCGATCAAGATACATTTGTTTCGCGTCTTAATGCGCAGGATGTAGTGCGTGAATTAATTGGCACAACTTCTGGCCTAATCCTGCAAAATAGCATTGCCGATACCCACACCCTCAATCAAGACCCTTCAGCCGGCAGTAATTATTGGGTTAAGCTGCACGCTGTGCCGGGCAACACGCCAATTGGTGCCACAAACACTACAACCCCCCTACTTTATTTCAAACGTCTGAGCATTAACACAAGCAAAGCCGTGATTTTAAACGGAGTGCAGCCATATGAAGATGAATTTGTTCTTTACCTCAATGGCAGTACTAAACAGATGTTGCTTCGCACCTTAGCAAATCCCAGTGCCTTAAATAATCGTGCTAAAACAAGCTGTCCGCCCGCGCAATCGAGCAGCAGCTGTCCGCCAGATCGAGTTATTTTAGAGAACATTTATTCGGTTGACTCTATCTATTATTCACGTAGCGGCAACACAATTGACTACCATTCTAGTACAGACAGCTCAACCGGTAACTACAATGGCCCGGATTTTCCCTTAGCCGAAGCACTTCAGTATACTTTCCACCTACGTAAAAAGTCACTGTTCGTAACTAGCAATGGCACATTTAACGACACCATTGTTCGGATTGCACTGAGGAATACATGAAAAAGGTTATGGGTTACAGGTTATGGGTTACTGAGAGAAGACATGATGAGCGCGGGATGGTTATTGTCTCTATCTTGGTTGTAACGCTTTTCTTGACTGTAATGATTTACAGTTTAATTGTCTTGGCCAACGTTAATCTAACACGAGCCCGTGGTCGTATTTTACTATTGCAGTCACAATACGCCGCTGAATCAGGTGCCGATGCGGCTATTGCTGTGCTCAACAGCGGAAATGACACCTATACCGGCTCGGCCAGCGAAGTCCAAGTTGTTAGTAATAGCCAATATAAATCTACCTACACAGTTAGCGTGGCAAATGGCGCTAGTTCTAAAGAAAGAGTTATAACAGCCGTTGGCCGGTTATATGCACCGGCTAACCGAGCTACTGCTAATTTTACGCGCACTATAGAGGTTGTCTCGCAGCGTACATCAACTTCTGTAGTCGCCTCAGGTATCATTAGCCGCAATATAATTGAAGTTCAAAGTGGTGTAAAAAATTTAGTAGCCCAGAGTATATATTTAAATGGTTTCATTCATATGAATAAAAACACAACCAACTTAAAAGCTGAAAATATTTCGGCAGTTGGTAATGATAGTACAGCCGCCAAGTGTTCAATTGGGGGAAGCGGAAATCTGGTTAAGCCAACTACTTTTTCAGATCCAGCGCAGACTAAAACCAATATAACCCTAGGCTATAACAACTGCATAACTCCCCCAGGCAATAGCTCAAACAGTAACTTTAATGTCCTAGTTAATCAGACTAATCTGCCCAAAGTACAGTCAACCTACATCCCTTGGACTCAGTATATGGATAACACTTACTCTAATTCCCCGACTGGTTGTAGCGAATGGACAAGTGGTGGTTCAAGCTCGTCAGTTAACATACCAAATACTGGCAACGCAAAAAAAACACACTATCCAGATAGCAGTAGTAATATTAGTACAAGCTGCGGTAGTAGCGGAGATTTAGCGCTTGGTTCGCGAACTTTTACAATCAAAAACCACGTCCATGTCCGTGCTAACTTCTGTGCGGCCAGTGCATGTACGCCAACTTTTAACAATCCTGATACAGGTGCTGCTAATGTTAAATACATATTTATAGAAGGCACAGTAAATTTTGCCGGCGTACAATCAACCCCTGGCAGTGGGCCAATTGTACTGGTGGCTTATGGTTCAGACCCTGCCAGCAAGGCTAGTGCCTGCCCGTATGGTGGAGCTATGTACCTTGGCAGTACCGGCACCGTAAATGCACCTGGCATATACTTCTTAGCAGCCAACGGATTATGTTTAGATAACTCTAAGTTCAGCGGTGCTCCTAACTTCGGTGGCCTTTCCGGTAAAAACATTTACGTATCGTCTAGCCCGGGCACAGTATTTGATCTAACATTGGATTCGACTTTCCCTATCAGCATTGTCCCGCTGGATCTGGCCTGGAAAGCTATCCGCTACCGGCGACTATAAGTGTTATGTGTGATATAGTTACCCTTGAAATTATGCTTTCGATGGGCAAGCATGCATGAGTAATACACAAACATATTTCTATCAAGATAAACCAATTTTTGGCCTGGATATTGGCTATAGCAGTGCCAAGATTATGCAGCTGGTTGCGTCTAAGCAGGGTCATTCTGTGCTGGGCTATGGCGTAGTTGATTTTGACGCTAATGCTATTAACAATGGCGCCATTGTAGAGCCAGAGCTCTTAGCTAAGGCAATTAACGAACTGTTTAACAGGCGAATTGTCGGCACAATTGATACCCGTCGGGTAGCAATATCGGTACCAGCCGTTCGCACCTTTAATCGTAATATGACACTGCCACGTTTAGATAGCAAGGACTTAGCTGAAGCCGTTCGGCTGGAGGCGGAACAATACATTCCCGTACCAATTGATGATTTATATACCGACTACCAAATTACCAGAAGTACTGAAAAAGAGCTTGAAATGCTGATTGTTGCAGTACCCAAAAAAGTTATCGATTCGTATCTTGTGCTTGGCCAAATTCTAGGCCTAGATGTTGTCGCTATGGAAACAACAATTGGCTCTACTAGCCGACTGTTCGTGCAGGCTGAGCGAAGTGACGTACCGACTGTCCTTATTGATTTCGGTTCTATCTCAGCCGATATAACCGTGTATGACAAAACACTGGCCGTAACAGGTACGGTTCCTTCAGGCGGCGACAATTTTACAGAACTTATTGCCCAATCACTGAAGGTCAACAAGGCTGAAGCACAAGTTATTAAAACTAAATTTGGTCTAAGTGCTAGTAAGCGCCAGTCTGAAATAACTGGGGCGCTGACAACTTCACTAAGTCTTTTAACAAAAGAAATTCGGCGCATGATTCGTTACTATGAAGAGCGAGCAGCCAGTAAGTCGCATATTGGCCAGATTGTTACCATGGGCGGCGGCGCTAACATGCCAGGTTTGAGTGAATACTTAACTGACACCCTGCGTCTACCAGTTAGGATGTGTGATCCTTGGCAAAAACTTGATTTTGCTGGACTGCAACCACCAAGCACGATTGAAAAGTCGATGTACGTAACCGTAGCGGGCCTTGCCTTAATGAACCCTAAGGAGATTTATTCATGATTAATCTCCTGCCACCTGAAACTAAGAAAGAAATAATGTATGCCAGACGTAATACCAAGTTACTACGTTGGTCCAGTGCAATTATGGTCGTAATTGTCGGAATTGCCCTAATTGTTGGCTTTGGCTCACTTTATTTAAAGAAGTCAACCAACTCCTACACCGCTCAATTAGCGGATACCCAGCAACAGTTGAAGTCACAAAAGTTAGAGGAAACCAACAAGCGTGTACAGGAAATTAGTAATAGCCTGAAATTAGTTACGCAAGTGTTGTCGCGCGAAGTATTATTCTCAAAATTAATACAACAAGTCGGTGCCGCCATGCCGTCTAATACTGTGTTAACAAATTTGCAGATAAATAAATTACAAGGTGGTCTTGATTTAAGCGCCCAGGCCGTAGACTACAAGACCGCAACCCAGATTCAGATCAATTTGCAGGATCCGGCCAACAAGATATTTGCCAAAGCTGACATTCTCAATATTGCCTGTAGTGCTAATGGTACTGGTACGCTCAATTCCAAATATCCATGTACAGTACAAATCCGAGCTTTATTTAACGCCAATAACCCATTCCTCTTCATCAATGGGAGCAAATCATGAACAGTAAACGTGTTTATTGGCTAATGGGTGCTTCAATTGTACTCCTTAGTGGTCTGGCGATTGTAGGAGTGGTGCTGGGTAACATTATCTTACAAAAACAGGCTGCAAAGTTATTTGATCTAAAATTACAAAATAAAGTGCTCGATGAAGAACAGGCAGCACTGGTACAAGCCAATAAAGATGTCCAGAAATATGCTGATCTTGAAAAGGTTGCTAAAACGATAGTGCCACAGGATAAGGATCAAGCCAAAGCAGTCCGTGAAATTGTAAGTCTTGCAGCCGATAGTGGTATTTCGCTTAAATCTATTAGTTTCCCTAGTTCAACTCTTGGGCAAGCAGCACCAGTAAAGCCAACTGGAGAGAGCAGCACAAAAACAAAGATCACAACGCCACCCCTATCTCAAGTCAAGGCTGTAGAGGGCATTCCCGGCGTATATAGTATGGAGATCACCGTTCAGTCAGATGATTTCAAACCTGTCTCCTACCGCAACTTTCTTGATTTCCTAAACAAGTTAGAGCAAAATCGACGCACCGCCCAAGTAGCTACAATTAATATTCAGCCCAATACTAAAGCTCCTGACTCACTCAGTTTTACGCTAACATTAAACGTGTACATAAAACCATGACAAAAATAAATCTCAATCTTAATGACATAACAGCCAGAATCAGACCGATTTTACAAAAATTGCGTCACTACGTCGTCTTTATATTTTTTATTGTTGTGGCTTTGATGTACACCTTCTTAGTGTTTCGCATCAACTCATTGTCAAGCCAAGAACCAACTGATGATCAAGTTACTGAAGGTTTACAGACTGTAAGGCGTCCCAAGATTGATCAAAACGCTCTAAATAAAATCCAGCAACTGCAAGATAACAGTGAAGAAGTGAGATCACTGTTTAAACAGGCGCGGGATAACCCATTCCAAGAATAGCGCTCGTTGTTTAAGTCTCAAGGCCGCTCCGCGCCAGTCCGCCCTAGGCGGATTGGGCTGCACTCAGCAAGACTAGCCTTTCGACCTTAAACAACTCGCTTGGTTCTAACTATGTGTTTGAGTTATACGGTGGGTTTGGGGTTTCGGGTGGTGGTTGCAAGGGTGGCTGCGGGGGTTGGGCGGCCATCATTTGTGGGCTTGGCGGTAGATTGAGGCGATTATTTTGCATTGTGGCCCGTACCGGATCAGCCTCTACAAAACGCTGGCGGGCATCAAGTAAAATCTTGCAGTGGTAACTCGGGCGGGGACAAAATGTAAAAACAAAGTTATTCTGTTCGCCAGCGGTCTCAACCACCATGGTGCCGTAATTAAAAATGGTAGCAAAAATGCCTTTCTGAAATGAACTAATATCTTCTATATTGGCCATCGATAGTTCAGAAACCTGTCGATTGAACAAAGTACGTTGTAAAACCTCAGTTATATTCTTATCAGTAACAATCAGAAAATTCTGATGGTAGACAAAACCAGCTATAAACAAAACTAATAACGTGCCGCCAACACCTACAATAGCAATAATGGCAAAAACGGCGTTGAGCTGGGATGCAGTGTCATCAGTTGCAAACTGTTGAAGCAATACATACATAAGACCTAACGCCACCGTCATACCAAACAGCGTTTGTATATAAAGCGATATGATTCCAAACGGGTGCTTACGTATTTCTACTAGCTTAGTTTCGCCCGGCCCGACATCTTCTATAGAGCCATGGCCTTTTTTGCTCTCGTTTGGAGCGGTTGGGTTCATCTTGCTTATTATATACGGAGTAACCGCCGTTATACTAGAGTAACTTAGCCTGTTTCTTAGGGTTGCCCCTGCCTAAGTGCTTGTAGGCTTTGGCAGTAACTTTACGCCCACGCGGTGTCCTCTCCAGTAATCCGATCTGCATAAGATAAGGTTCAAAGTAGTCCTCAATGGTGCTTCGTTCGTCTGCTAACAGCGCAGCTAGTGTTTCAACGCCTACTGGGCCACCTTGATGATTATCAATAATAGTGGCTAGCAAGCGTCGGTCAATGTTGTCGAGTCCCAGGTCGTCAATTTGCAGCATCTCCATAGCGTCGACAGCAATTTTTTCATTAACCACGCCATCGCCATTGACGTCGGCGTAATCCCGAACCCGTTTGAGCATACGATTGGCAATACGTGGCGTGAGTCTTGAGCGTTGGGCAATAAGGCCAACTGCTTGGGAGTTAATTTTAGTTTTGAGAATTTTGGCTGAGCGTTTAATGATGTCTTCAATTTCTTTTGGATCATAAAAGTCTAGACGATAAATATGACCAAACCGGTCGCGTAGCGGCGCAGCTAAAGCGCCGGCACGAGTAGTAGCGCCAATTAAGGTGAATTTAGGAATATCTAATCTTAGGCTTTTAGCGCTTGGTCCTTTGCCCAACATAATATCAATGGCGTAGTCTTCCATAGCGCTATATAGCACTTCTTCAACCTGCCTACCGAGTCGATGAATCTCATCAATGAATAGCACGTCACCGTCTTGCAAGTTAGTTAACATGCTGGCTAGATCAGCCGCCCGTGCAATAGCCGGACCACTACTAATCCGAATATTGGTATTCATTTCTCTAGCAATTACATTAGCTAGTGTTGTCTTTCCAAGACCTGGAGGACCATGAAGTAAAATGTGCTCCAGCGGCTCTTGTCTTTTTTTGGTAGCTTTAATTGCTAGCACCAGATTTTGCTTGATACGGTCCTGCCCAATATAACCGCTAAAGTCCTGGGGCCGCAGCGTTTCTTCAAGCTTTTGCTCTTGCTCATCTGCAACTTCGTCATCAGGATTTACAATACGTTCGATCATTTTTGCTTCAGTGCCTGTTTAACGCGGTCCTCAACGGAAAGGGACTTATCTATGTCTGCTAAAGCTTCAACTGCATCAGAATTGGTATAGCCAAGGGCAATCAGTGCTTGAGCGGCTTCATCAGTCTTGGTATTACTGCGCGTTAGAATGGCTGTCATATCTTCGTTAGCCACCAGACCAACTTTGTCTTTTAGATCTACTACTACTCTCTCAGCAACACGACGCCCAACCCCAGGCGCTGC
>CAZSHK010000020.1:0-4360 GCA_964606965.1 uncultured Candidatus Saccharibacteria bacterium | reverse complement strand
CCACTGGCCTCGACAATAACCAGACCCCCGATTTTTTCCGAGACTTCACCCCGTAGCGTTGCAATCATCTAACTAATATTATGTCACAGACTTTGCGCACAGCACAGGGCGGCAGCTAAAGCATCGGCACAATCGTCTGGCTTAGGTACTTCTTTTAATTCCAGAATTACGCGCACCATTTCCTGTATTTGTTTTTTATCAGCTCGCCCATAACCAGTCAGGGCCATTTTAATTTGCAACGGCGTATATTCATGCAACCCCAGGCCGGCCTGTTGTCCGCAAAGCAGTACCACGCCGCGAGCTTGGCTTACCGTCATAGCCGTAGTAATATTTTGAGCAAAAAACAATTTTTCCACGGCCATTATAGTCGGTTTGGTGCTTGCAATAATATCAGTCAGTTCATCGTAAATTGTACTGAGACGGACGGAGTCATCTTCTTTAACTGGTGTACGAATTACTCCGGCATCAACCAGTTTTGCTTTTTTTCTGGCGACTTCAATTACACCAAAGCCCAGGATCCCGGTACCCGGATCAATGCCCAGGATGCGCATCGACTGCAACCGATTTAACTAATTCACGCCAGTCAAAACTTGAAGATACTTTGATAGAATCAAGTTTTTCAATCGAAAACCAAACAGCCATTCGGGCGTACTTTTTCTCATAGTCATCAAATCCGTCCATTGAAAATTCTCCATCAACATAGTCGCACTTATAAAAAATCATGATCGCTTGGACAGCTTGAGAACTATCATTAAACATAAAAAAGCTGTTGGCCACGTCTACAATCTGGGGATTGGCCACGTTCAGGCCAGTTTCTTCTTTAACTTCACGTATTACTGCTTCACTTGGGGTCTCGCCTAAATCCAGGCCACCACCGGGTAAGTCATAGCTATTTTCCTCAAATTGGGGTGACAATAAAATCATATTGTCTTTTAGAACAATGCCGTAGGCTGATGGACGCCAGACGAGTTCCGAGCTGAGCATCTTAAGGTTTTTACCGTTCTGAGCAAAAACCATAACTTTTTTGACAGAATTATTCGCCATTAATTAACTCTTCCGGAATGTCGAAATTGGTATGGGTCGTGGTAACGTCGTCCAGATCTTCTAAGGCTTCCATTAGTCGTACTATCTTACCGGCTGTCTCTTTATCGCCTACCTCAACTGTATTATTGGGCAGATAGGTCAATTCAGCTTCCGTAATTTCTAGTCCAGCATCTCTGAGGCTATCACGCACTTTGGCGAGTCCCTTGGGATCGGTATAGATAATTGATTCTTCTCCCTCTTCTTGGACATCGTCTGCACCGGCATCAATAGCTGCTTCTAATACCCCGTCGCCGGTTTGCTTAACACGTATGGATCCGCGACGTTCAAACTGAAAAGCGACCGCTCCCTTTTCGGCTAGGTTGCCCCCGTGTTTTGTGAAGGCTAGTCTGACTTCTGGTAATGTACGATTGATATTATCCGTTGCCGCTTCGACTAAAATGGCCGTACCACCCGGGCCATAGCCTTCATACATAACTTCCTGAATGGCTTCCCCGCCTAGTTTGCCGCTGCCGCGGTCAATCGAACGCTGGATGTTAGCGGTTGGCATGTTTGCAGCTTTAGCTCTATCGATTGCCAGCCTTAGACTAAAGTTCATATCTGGATCGGCGCCACTACGGGCGGCAATAGCAATGGCATTGCCAAGTTTCGTAAATACTGCCCCGCGAGCAGCGTCTTTGGCGCCCTTTTGGCGTTTGATAGTTGACCATTTGCTGTGTCCAGACAAAACTCAAACCTCGCTGGTTATTAGCTGTTTCTTATCTGTTATTTTAGCATTTTTATGTGTGCTGCGCCATATAATGAGAGTAGTCAGAATGACTAGTCCATATAGGCTAAGCATTTGCCATAACATTAGTGAACGGTTTGCGAGAGCATGTGGGACGTTACTTAGGGCAGTGACTATATCGATTATGTAGGTTAACAAAATACGTGCCGGCCAAGCAATCCAACCAGCAACCGTTGGTAGAAACATGCCGCCAAGTCCAGCTATCAGGGAAAGCAGCATGGCCAAAGGCACTAACGGCACCACTATAAGATTAGATACAATGGCGACCAGTGATATTTGTCCAAAAATATACATAATTAGTGGCGCAGCCATTAGCTGCGCCGAGATAGTTTCTATGAGAACCAATGTAAGCGGTTGCACTTTTTTATTACCAAATAGCCGCTCGGTGAGCATAGGCGCAATAACCAGCACCCCAAAAAATGCTAAGAACGACAGATACCAGCCAATATCACTCCATAAATATAGTGGGTTCAAGCCGGCTGTAAGCGCGGCGACTAAACTCAGTAATAGTAATGGTCTAAGGGTTCGGCCGTAATACCAAGCACCGATACTTAATAGGCTAACAAGCGCCGCTCGTACAATTGAGGCACTCAGACCAGTAACCATTAAAAATAAACCGATCAGTAATAAAGACAGAACCGTGCTCTGGTACTTAGAACGTTTACCCAATAAATGACGAACGGCCAGTACAAGTATGGTTAAGTTGTAGCCAGACACGGCCACTAAATGAGTTAGTCCCACTGTAGACAATCGTTGGTTAACGCTTTCGGGAATTGTGGTACGTTGCCCAATCAGTAAACCCAAAGCAAATGAGGCTAATGGTTCTGGTAAGGCCGCTTGCATACCGGCACTAAAGCGTCGTCGCAGCCTGTCAACTAGTGAGCTGCGGTGTCCTTCAACTGAAATGTTTGCAAAGCTGATACTGGCCTGGTGGCTGCCGCGGGTTTTAAATAATTTCCCTTGTACTTTTACGGTATCACCTCTGTAGACCATTGGAACACCAAAGCCAGCCACTTTGATCTTACCCACAAGTTTGGCTGTGTGTGGTTCAATAACTTGAATGTCAGTAGCATCAAAGGTTAGTTGGGATCTGTCGCCATAAATAGAATCATTGTCAGCCGAAGCTCGTAAAACAACTTTCTGCAACTGTAAGGGTTCATAGGCGGCTAATCTGTGCATGACTATGGAACCGCGCCACCAGCCAAAAAAGAAAGCAACCAGCACAACGCAGTAAACAAATAGTAGTGTTCGCTGTTTTGAAAATAATACGCAAAATGGAACCACAGTGAATAACCAGGTAGGGTTAAATGCGCCAAACCGGGCCGTACCGAGCCCAACTAAAAAGGCCAGCATGGCTACTGTGAGGATGGTTGTCCGTCTCCACTTTCTCACCCTTTGTTTTATAGCAGCCTGTCAAGCTATAAACAAAAGCTCGATGGTGCGTTTGTTATACTCGAATTATGGCACGACGTAAGAAGCCGCATTTTGACACTAAGTTGTTTCTAGTAATAGTATTAGCTGCGTTTTTTGCTAGCTCCTTGCTGGCTTATATAGGTCGAGGCACTATACGTAGCGATATTTTGCCAATGTTTGCCAATACTCTGCACGCTAAGCAGTTAGAAACCGTACTGACTACAGCTGAGGCTAACGGCAATACCGCAATTCAACCACTCCATATCAAGATGGATAAAAGGAATTTGACCGAGTGTAGTCTAGATAGTGCGGACAAGCTATATACATCTGTTGGTTGTCGGAACGAAGCATTCATGCAGGCTAAGCAGGTTGTCGGTAAGCTGGACAGTAATGATCAACGCCTACAGTCAGTCGTTGCTACCATGAAAGCTACTGGTTGGAATGGGGGCATAGATAATAGCAATTCTTACCAGGTTATCTACTTTAATAAAACTATGAATGACATTGATTGTCGTTTCCAGCTGTTTGTTACGGCAAGCACAAATAAAGTATCGTCACGAATATTTTGTTCTAAAACTTATTACTATTTTGGTAATCCCCTTAGTCATTAAGTCTTACCTGGCGTTTTCTGGCTGTAGAAACTTTATACTTTGCGGCGTTTGGCGCGGCGCAATTCCCTGCGCAAAGTTGAGTTCCTAACCAGCAAGCTGGCAAAGGTTGCAAAAATACCAATGCCAATGACTATATAAAACATTGTGAATATTTTTGAGGCATCTGTCGTTGGTGAGATATCGCCATAACCAACAGTACCCAGGGTTATTGTGCAGAAATAAAAGGCGTCCAACCATTTTAGGTGAAGTAAATTATGATAAACAGTCGCCCCAACAACCAATAAGGTTACTGCCGCACTAAGCACTAACAGGTACTGGTGATGAATTCTGTGGTATTCACTTTCTATCTCATCCACGTCCTGAGTCAACTTAACATTATTAACCATAGCATCATTATACCTACTTATAATTGTTCTGACAGAGGTAATGCGATATAATCACCCCGTTCCGCTAAGGGCCCATAGCTCAGCTGGTTAGAGCACCTGCCTTTTAAGCAGGGTGTCGTGAG
>CAZSHK010000019.1:10917-12499 GCA_964606965.1 uncultured Candidatus Saccharibacteria bacterium | reverse complement strand
GCGGCACGTTTTTGCGAACCACATAAGGGTTCAGCCTGGCTTCTTTGGCAATTTGTTCCGGTGTTCTGTCTCCGGCCGCTTTAATTAACGCCATGGTGTGCAGTTGCCAAGCCATCATGGCGATAATCTGTATTGGTTCAACTTTGAGCTTGCGCTGTTCTTCGTATAGCTCTATCGCTCTTTTCGTGCGGCCATTAAAGGCTGCGTCAATCAGTTCAAAAATAGTGCTTTGTGGCGACGGTTCAGTCAGTAGGTTTATGGTTTCGCGACTAATTTTAGACTCATAGTCCAGTAATTTAGTAAGCTCATTAAAAAGCATGTACTGGTCGGTACCAACGCGTTCTATCAGATAGTTAGCATCGCCAAAGCTAATACTGCCCTTTCTATTTTTTGCTTCATCAACCAGCCAACGTGCTAGCTGCTGAGCGTCAAGTTCACTGAATTCTTTAAGTTCAGTTTTGCTCTTGAGCGTTTTATAGTACTGCGTTCGCTTATCTAGTTTTGGTTCAACAATAATAATGTCGTTGGTTTCCGGAATGCTTGGCAGTAGTTCTTCAAACTTTTCGGCAAACTGCTTGTTGGCACCGGGTGCACGCAGTATTACCAGCTTATTGGTGGCGAGAAACGGCAAGCTCTGAATTGACTCTGATAATCTGTTAAATTCAGCTTCTTCGCCATCTACCCGCTCCAGCGCCATGTCGCCGTGTACTTTAATAAAATCAGCCACGCGCTTATCGAGCGTGGTCTTCAACCCAAAACTATTACTCCCAGTTAATGTCGTAACCATGTGACGACATTATACAAACCGTGGGTCAATTACACACCAGCTTGTGAAAATAGCGTTTCTAAGCCACTCGTTGTATCTGAGTCAATACGCTGTGCTTCTACTATAGTTTGGGCTGGTTTTTGCGGATCATCAATTATGCCATGACTGATCACATCTAGGCTATACCTATTGAGCCTCGCATCTCCGGATCCAAAGGCATATGCATTGTTTGAGAGACGAATATCTCCGCGTTCTGTAGCAAATATTGTTGTTGTGCTAAGAGAGTCTTCTGATACATTGACCTCAGCTTCTACTATGTCACCTTGCCTAAAAGGACCTTGGTCACCACCAGCCCGTATGTGCACTCTAGAAACATCCTTGATGCCGCCCTCTCCATCGATAAAGCCAATAACGTCTATCGAATAGCCGTTGAGTGCTATTCGCATTTCTGCCTGGCCAGGCTGAGGGTCTTTGCCTTGATTACTTATATCAACCAGTTCACATTGCGCCGGTTCTTGAGCGCAGACAGCTAGGGCCCGTTCTGCGTATTCATGTAGTGTGTCTTGCAGCACTTGTCGGCGTTCTGGACTCCGTAAATAATCTTGCATGGCCTGTGTATCGCTAGCTTCAGGGGATGGCGGAGCTGAGGTTTCGGGCACTGTTGGCCCACTTGGCGGTGTCGGCCTTTCAACAGGTTTATCATCAGCACAACCTGGCGTAGCCGCCGATAGTGCTACTGCCAATACACCACCAGCAACGCGGACTATATTTCTACGGGCACGCTCACCAAATTCCATAAATACTACCTTAACATTA
>CAZSHK010000019.1:0-10817 GCA_964606965.1 uncultured Candidatus Saccharibacteria bacterium | reverse complement strand
GGCTGGCCGTTGCGGCGAAAGACTTTAGCAAAACTTAGGTAACTGCCCTTTCGGCCTTCTGCATCAACATAATTTCTATCCGTTGAACCGCCTTTTTGAATAGATAACTCTAATACTGCCCGCAAACCATCATATAAGCCGTTTACCTTCTTGATGGATAGGTTCTTAACGAGCGTGGCCGGGTGTATCTTGGCCGCCCACAGAGATTCGTCGGCATAAATATTGCCGACGCCGGCAATAACGCTTTGATCCAGAAGCGCTGCTTTAATATTTGTGTTCGAACGTCTGACCAAACGTTCGCGGAAATCTTTTTGAGTAAAATCTGCACTCAACGGTTCGGGTCCGAGACGCTTCATGAAGTCTATTTGCGGCACTTCTGCGGTTGGAATTAGCCTGATCCAGCCAAACTTTCTTTGATCGTTGAAGAATAATTTGCTATCACCAAGGTCAAATACTACTCTGGTGCTTTTGTCCGGCAATCTGCCCACTAAACTATCGCCCGGATGGCCGGCACCAAAACGTAAATGATCATCATTGCTGCGGAAAACCAGCTGTCCGGTCATTTTAAGGTGAATTACTAAACTGTATTTAGAAGAAAGCTCTATTAACAACACTTTAGCGCGACGGGCTACTTTAATAACTTTGGCACCAATCAGAAACTGTTCAACGTCCGGATGGGCGTTTGGGAACGATTTTTCCCAATTGTGAGTTACGTCGACAATCCGCTTCCCCGGCAGTAGTGACTGCAAACCAGAGCGAACCGTCTCCACTTCTGGTAGTTCTGGCATGCTCCAATTATGCCAGAATAAGTACTAACTACAGCATGGCCTGAGTAAGCATGAGTCTAGCTTGGGCCTGTGGCCATGAGGCTATATCGCTAATGGCACAGTAATGTAGCTCTTCTATTAGGTCATCGCACTCTTCACCATAAAAATCAGAAGCGGTGGCACCATTAGTATAAATGGCTTCCCGTACAAGCTTTTCCAAGCGTTGCGTCAGAAAATCGCCAGCTCCGCGCTGGTGCCGCATTAGACGATTAGTCAACATCAATTCTGCTGTTCCTTCAAGAGTTATATGTTGGTTAGTGTCGATAATATAATGCTTCATAGCAACGAATTGTAGTTTGCATGATCATATATGACAACCTATTTATATTATTTGAAGTTTTTTGCATTTCTTTTTTATATTTTATCGCATATTTGATAATTTTATCATGCTGCTACAATGGTTCTATGACAACTAATCTGGGTGATTTGCTGGACAAGTCCAAGTTTGCTGAACCGGCGGAGATCAAAGTAATCAAAGACTACATCTATGAGCAATTCAAGGCCAAGGTTACTGTAGCGGTTGGGCCAAAGCAAATTGTAATTATGGTATCTAGCGCTGCCCTAGCTGGTGCACTGCGTATGCATCTGCATCAGTTACAACAGCTCTGTGAAACAGACAAAAAGCTGATAATTCGCATTGTTTAAGCTGCTTGCTGTAAGGGAGTCACATCTGTTGTCTTGGCCAGCATCACAAAACCAACGCCTTCAACTGTTTGGTAGGATGGTTGGCCTTTGATCCTCTTTTCCTGAGCATCGTATTGAAAAATATATTCGTCAGAAACTTTCATTGTTTTACGGTTGTCGTCCCAGGGTGCTGGGAGTTCATCACGATCGCCAAAGCGGCGAGTAACGCTATGACCGTTACCGATTTCTAAACCTGGCATGTGAGGTTCCTTTTTTTATTTTGCTAAGGATACCTTTTATATACGCTTATGGTTCAGTTCAGTCAATAAAGATAAATATCACACTTACAGAATGCTTCCTGTATACCACCAAGGGTATTATTTAGCTAATATTTCTTCTAATTGATTTTTCATCTGCTTAAAGCTTTCATATTGGAAGGAATGCATACCTACCGCCCTGGCCCCTTCAACATAAGGCTTTAGATCATCTATATAAACGCATTCAGTCGGCTCAACACCTAACTTTTCTGCCGCGTGTAGATAGATTTCAGGGTCTGGCTTAATCAAACCGACTTCGGCAGAGACAATAACTTCATCAAATAGTGCCAGTTGATCTGGGCTGAACTTACGTTTGGCTGTACCAAAGTAAGCATTGCTTAGCATGCCGATCTTGTGTCGTGGTTTGAGAGTCTTAATGTAGTCTAGGAGCACCTGATTGGGTTGTTCTTGTGATTTTACGTAAGCATGCCACTCATCTGGTGTCTTGCCTATTCGTTCGGCGACTCGTTTGTTTAGCTCTATATTGGAAATTTCGCCAGTGTTAGCAGCATGTAATTGCTCTGTTATAAACGCCCCGTCCTTGACCAAACTACCACCGGCTTCCTGATAAATACTTTTATAGCCACGGCCGGCTAGCACCCCAAAACAATCAAAAATAACAGCTTTAACCATGTTCTTATTGTAGCGGCTATGTGCCGGATCTATAAGTTATTGAAGTCTTCTATTAGCTTGGCGTAGTTAGGGATTTGTTTTTGGAAAAGTTTATTCACACTAGAGGTTGCACCAGCAAATGTTCCTAGGCTCTTGTTGCAAGTAGCTGCCCACAACCGGGTTACATTCTTTCCATCTTCACGGAGTTCATATATAAAACGGTCGCCGGTTGGGCAAACACCCTTTTCGTTAGTCTGGCTAACATTGCGCTCTTTTACAAAACCGAGAAGGCCGATAGCATGCATAAAATTGTCGTACGAGGCCTTATCGTTGCCAAAACCCTGCCGAAAAGCTACCCCAAGGTTATAACCCTGGAAAACAGTCAATTGTCGGGAAGTTGGTGACACAATAATCTCAACAGCCTGGTGATCTTCGGGTGCATTGATCTCGCCATCAATATACAGATGGACTTCGCTATTTTTATCAATATAGTCAGTCAACACCACAGCACTACCATTCTTGGTACTGGATTTAGAATTTGGGCTATGGTGAAGAATTGTCGCTATGATAACGACAAAGAAGGCCAAGACCAGAAATAACCCTAGAATGTACCTCACGTATATCTCCTAAAACAGAGATATAATAACACTTTGTAGAACTTTTGACAATAAAACTCTTACATCTTACGTGTAATTACACGTAAGAAGGCAGCGCTTTTTTCTCTATTTTCTTCTGAGACCTCTTTAACGCTATCAACAGTGAATAAGCCCCTAGTCAGTACACGAACATAAGTATAAGTAAAAAAGTGTCGACGATGTCCGTTATCAGATATATAGTAGTTTGGTTCGATTTCTGTGCCCCTACCATATTCCGAATCCTGAGGTGTTTTACAGGCAAAGGCGAACACACCTTCTGATTCCAGAACTCTGTTTATCTCACAAAAAATCCATTGGGTCGTTTCATCGTCGAAATAATGTAATGACAGATGCGCATAAACGACATCAAAGCTGTTTTTATCAAAAGGTAGACTATTTTTTATATCAGCTAATACAAGATGAATATTAGGATGATTTAAAGTTTCCAAATTCTGTCGCATAACTTCATCTGAGAAATCAACAGCAACAACATCGTGTCCTTCTTCTGCAAAATATAATGCATCCCCGCCAACCCCAGTACCTAAATCAAGTATCCGTGATTTTTCAGTTAGATCTTCTCCAAGCGTCCTCGCAAAAGGACCACCTTTTTCACTTAAGTAAAAGGCATGTTCGCCGGCTGCGTGTTTGCTATTCCATAGCACGCGCTGATCAATATCACTCATTCGCCAGTATTATAGAATATTTTTATTTTTTTTCAATAACAGCATGTCGTATACTCGGCAGTTGCGCCAGAAGCATATTAGCTGGTTTCTTAGTCACTGGATCTATTTTTTTAGGTGCTAGATCGCCGAGTGGACGCAGTACAAAGTCACGCTCAGCAAAACGTGGATGCGGAATAATTAGATCTTTCTCTTCGATGATTTTGTCACCGTAAAAGATGATGTCTATGTCGATTTCGCGTGGGCCCCAGCGAAAGCGCGCTACCCTGCCCACCCTCTGCTCAACATCTTTTATAAACCTTAACAATTCTTGCGGGGAAAGTTTGGTCTGGCCGCAGACAACCGTGTTCAGAAAGTCCGGCTGGTCAGTATAGCCAACCGCTTTAGAGCGATAAATCGGGGCACACTTAATTTGACTTAACGACTCGCCCATAAGTTCTATAGACTGATTAATAAAATGGCGGCTATCACCCACATTAGAGCCTAGCGCCAGGTACACCGTTTCCATCAGTTAATGCTACCATGAAGCCATGGTGCAGCTGATTGGAATTTTGAATGTCACACCGGATAGTTTTAGCGACGGCGGCCAATTCTTTACGCCCGATAACGCTTTAAAACAAGCAAAAAAACTGCTCGCAGACGGTGTTGCCCTAATAGATGCTGGGGCCCAGGCTACCAACCCATTCGTGCAACAAATTACTGCAGATGAAGAATGGGCTAGACTAGCGCAAGTATTGCCACAACTTATACAGGAATTTCCTGGCCGTATTTCACTAGATACCTTTGTGCCAACCATAGCCGACAAGGCACTGGCCCTTGGACCGGTAATAATCAACGATATAATGACTTTCCGTAATCCAGAACTAACTAAAGTCGCTGCAACTTATCAAGCAACCTGTATCGTGAGTCATCTAGCACTAGCTGCCACTTCTGCCCAAGACGCTCACAAAAACTACCAGATAGATTCGGCCCAACAAGTTCTGGATGAACTAATGCAACAACGGCAGAAACTACTTGATGCCGGACTAAAGCCAGAATATATCTGGCTGGATCCAGGCATTGGCTTTGGTAAAACCATGCGCTTGAATTGGGAGCTACTAGAGTTTGCCAAGCTGGTACCACAAGATCAAACGATGGTTATTGGTTTTTCACGCAAACGGTTTCTGGCAACGGACTCCCAGACTGGTGAACCGGTTGAGGGTGCAGATAAACTCGATTCAGCCCGCAATTTTGAAGCCGCCAAAATAGTAGCTGAGTCTGCAGCTAATCATCAAGTTTACATTCGCGTTCACGAACCAAAGCTGTATACAGAACTAATTGCTTAGTCGATTTACGATATGTTGGTAGGGTCCCAACAGGTACGAAGATTCCTGTCTAGCCCCTTTATCGTGGCCAGGTCCTCGCTATCCAATGCAAAGTTAAAGACGGCAATATTCTCGGCAATACGCTCCTGGTGAGTTGATTTGGGCAGAATCACAAAGCCTTGCTCTACCAGCCAGCGCAGCATAATCTGGGCCGTTGTTTTACCATGCTTGTTGGCAATGTCCTGCAGAACCGGATCATTCAAGCCGTGTCCATGGGCCAAGGGTGAATACGCTTGCACAACAATGTCATGCTTCTTACAGTACTCGACTAGTTCAGGCTGTTGCAAAAATACATGCAGCTCTACCTGGTTTACTGCTGGTTTTACAGAACACTGACGAAGCAGTTCCTCTAGATGTTTTATGGTGTAGTTGCTGACACCAATCGCTTTGGCCCGGCCAGATGAATAAATTTCTTCCATTTTACGCCAAGCTGACAGGCGGGTCAGAGTGACCGGAAAATGTAATAACAACAGATCGACGTAGTCAGTTTGCAGTTTCTTGAGCGAATTATCTAAACTGGGTATTAAGAGGGGTGTTAAGAAAAGTCCTCGCCAGATTTTGGTGGTAATGAACAAGTTCTGCCGCTCTATATTGGATTCTTTTAGGGCTTCGCCCAGATAGGCTTCATTTTTATAAAACTGGGCAGTGTCAAAATGCCGGTAGCCTGCATCCAAAGCTGTCTTGACGGAATTTTTGCAGACTTCCTTGTCCTTATTGCGCCATAGCCCTAGCCCAATCTGCGGTATTTCAGTGCCACTATTTAGTTTCACCACGGGTGTGTCCATATTGACCTAGTCCTTCAGGTTTACGACAATAAAATCGGCATTTTTTATTTGGGTATGGTCGCTGAAATCTTCGAATTCTGTTCTGCCGCGAGCTATTTCTAAAAGGTAAAAGCCCGAGCCCGAATGCCCGACCGCCAGAACTAAGCCGTTTTTTGACTCATTCCTAATGATGTCTAGACACTTCTGCATGCGTTTAATTATGTCCGGCCGTAGTTCCATGCCCTCTTCCCCGTAGGTAGTCTCATACCACTTAGAGTCATGGACTTTAGGTGTCCCCTCTAACTTACCTAGGCGCCTCTCGTGAAGTTCATCAATAATTTTTATGTGTTTTATATCGATACCAAGTTCGCCGGCAATTGTTTCGGCAGTTTGTTGGGCACGCAAAAACGGTGAGCAAATAATTGTTTTGGTGCCCATATTGGTCAACTCATAGCCGGTTTTACGAGCTTGCTTTAAGCCTTCCTCTGTCAAACGCGAATGTTCATCAGCTATCATTCCACTGGCGTTTGCCTTGCTTTGGCCATGTCTTACAAAAATAAACTTAGTCATCGTACGTAAACCGTTAGTAAAACTGCTAATTCAAACAGCACTATGTAAGGAGCCTGCAAGATCAAATGATATTTATTAGCTAACTTTCTGTTAAAAACAAATAACAGAAGACAAACAATTAAATATACGACGGTTATAGCCCAAATCGCGCTTACGACTAAAGGCTGTCGTATTGTAAGACAAGCAATGATGGCAGCAGGAATCATCAAATCTGCAGCACCGTAAGCCAGTACCCGGTGAACGTTGCGTTTCCAACCCGTTGTATCCGGAATCCACGCAGCGATTACAAAGCATAGAGAAGCCAGTGCTAATAGAACTGCAAACATTAGCGGTAAATTAAAAGTTGGTGTAAACCACTTGTAAATAAATATTGTGAAGAGCGTGAAGACTACGGTTTCAGCAATAATCATCGTTAGATATGCATTACGGCTTGCTGCTGCATGCTGGCTAAATGACATACCCTTGTGCCCACGCCATTTGGTTACTAGAAGTGTAAGTGCTAACCACGAACCAATTATTGAAATCCAACCGAGTGGCTTAAAAGCTTCAACTGGCACTATAATTCAACCCGTTTGAGGGTAAAGTATGCCTTTACAGCAGCTTGGTCTGTACTAAACATATCGTAATCATCGACTTCGGCTGGGCCCACCCATGCTAAGTCAGTATGTTCATTACTTAGACCTATCTTAGCTGGCAACTTTACCTCGCTGGCATAAAAAACCAGTAAAAGTTTGTGATTATTTTCAACGGTAAAATCACCTATTGCTATATGTATTGGATCGCCAAGCGAAACTAGCTGAGCACCGGGTATTTCTTCGCTAAGTTCTCTGGCGGCCGCTTGTTCCTGGGTTTGTCCTTGGTCAACCCTGCCACCGGGTACTTCCCACTTGCCACGCGGTGCATCTTTGAGCAATAAAACCTTGCCGTCGCGCTCAATAATCGTCTTCACACCCACATAAAAAGATTGCCTTGTCATGATTTACTCAAAATTTTGCCTTGATATTCCTGTATGCCGGCTAGCCAGCCACCTATGAAATAATCTTCAGGCTTGAAGGTCTTCACATCTACCCATTCCATTTTGTCATGGTGTGCGCCAAGCTTTATTTTTCCGTCCAGATACTCTGCTTCATAACCAACTGCAAAAATCCTTACCTTTTCATTATTAAGTCCTGCTTCTTCTCTTTCATGCCTAAAGAAAACTACGGGTTTGCCTAGTTTATATTTAACCTCTGGGCCAAGTTCTTCACTAACTTTGCGCTTAACTACATCTTCTAACGGCGTACTAAAATCTTGCTTACGAAGCCTGCCACCCACTAAGTCCCATGCGTCCCAAATATCGTGAGTAATGAGAAACTCGTCGCCTTTTCGAAGAAAAAGCTTAACAGCAACAAAGTACCAATCTTTGTCCAAACTCACAATTCGCCCCAGTTCTTGCCAGTCGAAATATCAACAGTTAGTTTTACGGGTAGTTTGTAGGCATCTTCCATGGTGTCTTTAACTAGCTTAGCTGTTTGCTCAGCCTCTTTTTCATCACACTGCACAATCAAACTGTCGTGGATCTGCAGCAAAATCTTCGGAGCAGTAACCTGTAACCTGTCACCCGTAACCTGATCCAGCTTCTGCTGGACCTTTATCATGGCTAACTTCATAATGTCGGCCGCGCTGCCCTGGAACGGCATATTGACCGCTTGGCGCATAGCAGCTTCACGGACAGCAAAGTTAGAAGAGTGAATATCCGGCGTTGGTCGGCGGCGACCAAAGATATTTTCTACGTAGCCGTCTTTCTTGGCCTTTTCTTGAACAGATTCTATGTACACCCTCAGCTTTGGACGAACCTCAAAGTATTTATCTATAAAATTCTTAGCCTGTTCGTAGTTTAGGCTGGTTTGCTGAGTCATACCATGCGGGCCAAGACCGTACATGACACCAAAATTCAGAACTTTAGCTTCCCGACGCATGTTTTTAGTAACATCTTCTTCGGCGCGTCCATAGACCTCTGCAGCAGTGGCCAAATGAACGTCCACATCCCTGTTGAACATATCTATCAGCCGCTGGTCTTTGGATAAATAGGCCGCGATGCGTAGTTCAAACTGGGAATAATCAGCGCTGACAAACATTTTGCCCGGGCCAGCCACAAAAGCAGTGCGAATTTGCTTGCCCAAATCGGTTCTAACTGGAATGTTCTGAAGGTTTGGATCATTAGAACTTAGTCGGCCGGTTTGGGCCACAGTTAGGTCATACGTTGTGTGTAGTCTGGAGTTTTCATCAACCATCTTGGGCATAACATCAACGTAGGTGTTCTTGAGTTTGCTAACTTCCCGCCAGCTAGTGACTAGATTAATAATAGGATGTGCTGCACGCAGCTTATCCAGCTCGCTGGCGGCGGTGCTGTAGCCAGTCTTACCTTTTTTAATTCCTTGTGTTGGCAAGTTCAGTTTATTAAACAGAACATCTGCCAGTTGGGCCGGGCTGCCAATGTTAAATTCTTGGTCGGCGTGGCCGTAAATTTCTTGTTCGATTTTTAGGATCATATCGTCTAGCTGGCCATTCATTTTTTGTAAATACTTGGTATCTAGTTCGATACCTTCGTATTCCATGCGCGCCAGCACCGGAATAACCGGCCATTCCACGTCACGGGCTAGCTTGATCACCTTGGGCAGCTTGGCTAGCTGCTTAGTCTGGTACTCATAGAGAGCCGTCAAGACACCGACAATTTCGGCCGACCGGCTGATCAGTTCTTCTTTATCCAAGTCTTCAAACGGCGAACCATCGTAGTCCAAATCGGCCGTGGCAAGTTCAGTTAAACTTTGGGCCCGCAGCAACGCATTAATAAGAAAGGCGCCAACCAGCACATCATGTCCGACTGGCGGCAGCTCAACACCAAGGTCAATTAGAATTTTGAGGGTTTGTTTGAGGTCGTAACCGACAAGCGCGGTTACAGGTGACAAGTTACGGGTTAGAGCATCGCGCACGGCTTTAGGGCTGAGTTTTTCTAGATCCAGGACAACAGTTTGTTTAGCTTCGCTACTCAGAATCAACAGTTGTGGATCACGGCCGTGCTTACTACCTGCCCGACTATGCACCACCATGGCGGGTGACGCCGCCAATTTTAGCTTGGCAAGTTCACCATCGCTGCTAATTATTATCTTTTTGCCGATGTTGAGCTGGCCATCAAACTTTTCCTGGTTCCTAGCATGGTCCTCTAAGCTGACTGTCATAACTTCTGGTAGCTGACGCAATAGACTCTTGAATTGCAGTTTTTGCAGCAGTTTTTGCAGACGGGCCGGGTCTACTTTAGTGCCATCAACTTCTTTGAGATCTAATTTTATGGGCGCGTCTGTCCAAATTGCGGCAATTTTTTTGCTCAAGTACGCCAGATCTTTACCTGCCTCAAGCTTTTTGCGCACACTTTCTTTAATAAGTTCTAGGTTGTCATAGACACCATCGAGTGTCTTGTGCTCTTTGAGAAGTTCCAGCGCTGTTTTCTCACCCACCCCGGGCACGCCTGGAATATTGTCTGAGCTATCGCCTTTCAAGGCTTTTAGATCCAAAAATTGTTCAGGCGTGATGCCATACTTCAAAATAAATGTTTCTGGCCTAAAAAGTTCAATGTTGCTAAGACCTTTTTTAAGGGCGTAAACATGAACCTTGGGATGCACCAACTGCAACATGTCTAAGTCAGAGGTAATCAGCATGGTTTCAATGCCTTTTTTTGCCGCCTGAACTGCTAGAGTGCCCATGATGTCGTCAGCTTCATAATCGTCCAGTTCATACAATGGCCAACCGAACGCCTGAAGCAGGTCGTGCAAAATTGGAATCTGGATTTTAAAATCTGGCGGAGCTGGTTTGCGGCCGGCTTTGTACTCTGGATACATTTCCAAGCGCTTGCGAATGTTGGTCTTGGGTTTGTCCCAGGCAACACAGACATAATCTGGTTTGAGCCGCCTGAGCACTTCCAGGGCCATAGTTGCAAAACCAAAGACACCGCCAGTTGGCGTACCATCAGGTGTACTCAAATTCGGCATGGCAAAGTAACCACGGTAAAACACCGATTTACCATCAATGATGGCTAACTTCTTAGGAGCCTCCGCCATGGTTTAAGTATAGCCCAATCTAATAATTAGATCTGCTGATGTTTTTAAGGTAATTTGCCAGACTACAAGGCTGTAGGCTGCACGGGCAGCTGACTCAGTTGTCGCAGGATTTCGGTCTCTTTAGCCCTCAACTTCCTACCGTCACTGAATTGCCTTCGCAATCTTTCTGGATCTGTGGTTTCCATAAGACCGAATCTCTTGTACATATTGTGACGAGTAGTTAGCTGCGCTTGCCTGGCACTCCTAGTTGAATAAGGGCAGATAGCATCGATAACAGTCTGCAAACGTTCACGCCCGAACAATAATACAAAATTGTCGGCTATGTACTGA
>CAZSHK010000018.1:1972-13335 GCA_964606965.1 uncultured Candidatus Saccharibacteria bacterium | reverse complement strand
GCCACGTCCGCGACAAAGGCTCTGTTATCTTAGCATTTCCGGTTTAAAACTCAAGTTAAGGCAGCCATACACCGTACCCGTCGATCCGAGAATCACCCCAGGTATAGAGACCAAGCCCTACCTTATCACTTCTGTTACCTTCAACTGTTTTCATTCCTGCACTGGTTGTCTCGACAATTATACCGGCGTGATCAGCGCCATTTCGCGTAAATAAGACGACGTCACCCGGCGCACCATGATAACCAGAACTGGCCTCTCTATATGCGTGGAAATACTTAAAATAGTCTCTCAGGTTTTGTATACCCGCTACTTGCCTATATACAACCTTAATACGCCAGTCATTGATACCACCAACAAATCTATGACCAGACTTCAGAAAAACCCAGCTTACAAAGTCGGCGCACCAATCTTCTTGATTACCGTCGGTGTACAACATTACTTGGGAGTTATACTCAGTTTGGCCAAGTTGAGCGGTAGCATTCCATACAACCGTGGAGCGTGCCGATGAAAGTGCATGCGACTGATGCAGTTGTCTATATCCAATTGCAGCAAAACCCACTACGAAAACCAGCGCTATAAGCGCATGTGCTTTTTTAGTGTTTAAAATAGTTTTTTTAAAGCGAGTAAGGCGTGATAATTTTCTTTTTGGCATACTTTTGTTTTTATTACTTGTTTATATATTAGCGCACGCGTAATAGCTGTCAATGTTTATGTGCATGCTGCTCACGAAAGCGTTCGGCAAATGAAACAATGCCCCGAAAGGCCACCATCACCCAAATAACATTAAGAACAACGCTTATGTAGGCATGTAAGTGCATCTGATAAATAATTAGTAATGACGCGCCGATCAGATTATCTAGCTCGTACCAAAATGATTTATTTTTCCATTTACCAATGCTAATACGGTAAAAACCGAACAACAGACAGCTAGCGCCCATAAAACCGATAATGTTATAGAAAATATCACTCATAGTGCGTTAGCTGCGGGGTAAGTGATCGTAGCCATGCTTAAGACTAAACTCATTGCGCAAGAGCGGTTTAATATCCTCGATAGTAACGTTTACTTTGACGCCTGGATTGATAATTCCATAAGGGTCAAAGATGTGTTTCACCTTTCTAAACAATTCATAAATTTCCGGCCCATAGAGTTTAGATAAGAAAGGCCCACGGATTCGCCCGTCGCCGTGTTCACCGCTGGTTGTACCACCCAGGCTAATCACAAAGTCGTAGTATTCCTCGAGTAAACGAAAAACCTTTTGGCGGTCGCCCACCTGGGCCAGGTCCAGCAAAGGTTGGATGTGGGCATTTACATTGCCGGCATGGCCCCAAACAGCCGCTTGCAAGTGGTAACGCTTAAATAGATCATAAATACCTGTCAGGTAAGCACTGAACTGGTCTACGGGCACCACAGCGTCTTCAATTAAGGGCACCGCTTTGCTGTTACCTTCGTTATGAGTGGAATAGATGGCAGCAGCTTGACGAATTTTCCAAAGCTGGTCTTTTAGATGCTCTTCAGTTTCAATTTGACGGGCTACATTATATTGCTCAAGAATCTTAGTGGCAGCCCTGACGAGCTTTTTTTGCAGCCTGGGATTAGCATCATCAAACTCAATAAGAAGAATTAGTTTGCTGAAGGGCTTCGGTACCACATCTTTTAGCAAATTGGGGTTTTGCTGTTCGACAAAATTAAGCAGATGCTCGTCGACCATTTCTATGGCGCTAGGCATTGAGGGTAAATTACGCAGTTCGGTAATAACCTCTTCGGCCACCTGAACGGTGTCAAAAAAGCCCGCAATCAGCGTCGTGCCGGGATTAAACGGCTCAGTCTTGATGGTAGCTTCAGTAATTATGCCTAGCGTGCCCTGCGAACCCACAAACAGTGGCGTCAAATCAATTGAACCATCCTTACCACGCACATCCCATAGATCGTAGCCGGCCGTATTCTTGGTAACAGTACCTAGCGGCACCTGTTTTAAAATTTCTGCATTATCTTCCAGCAGTTTATCGACAGAACGATAGACCTCTCCCTCGAAAGTAGCTAGGCCAAGTTTTTTATCTAAATCACGCTTGCTAATACGGCTAGTCTCAATGACCTCACCATTGGCCAGCACTGCCCGCAAGCTTTTGACGTATGTCCTGGTGCTGCCGTATTTCAGGGCTTTCTCGCCGGCTGCATTATTGGCAATTGCGCCACCGACCGTCGAATACTCCTGAGTTGCGGGATAAGGTGGTAAAAACCGTCCGTGAGTGTGCAGGGTCTGCTGTAATTTACCGTAATTTATACCCGGCTCAATGGTCACAACCCCTGTCTTGCTATCTAATTCCAAAATACGGTTTAAATGAGCCGGAAAGACCATAATAATGCCGCTACCAATGGCCGCGCCGCTGGGGTTGGTGCCTAGACCGCGAGGTGTAATCGGAATAACCCGGCCACGTTCAGCCAACTGCCAGCTAAAACGAGCGGTTTTGCGGACATCATTTTCATTACGGGGATAAACAACAACGCTTGGTCGAATAGTCAGAATACTACCGTCAGTTGAGAAGTAAGTACGTACATCCTGAGCGGTGAGCACTTCACCGGACAGGTGTTCCTGAAGATAGTGCGCCACCTTACTCATGAATCAATAATCCTGCAACCCTCTAGTCTTTATCTACTGCAGTTAAATATAACAGGAAATGCCTGGTGGGCGAAAGAGGACTTGAACCTCCATGGGGTTGCCCCCACTACGTCCTGAACGTAGCGCGTCTACCAATTCCGCCATTCGCCCGCAGAACAGGGGTATATTTTAACTCACCTCTTAACAATTAAAAAGCGCGAAACGATTCACGACCCACACACCATCTGACGGTGCGCTCAGCTGGTGTGTAGATCGTGATCTATCTGTTCGTTTTAGCTTGTCTAATCATCCAATCCTCAACACTTGCAAACCGATCAATGTCGCCATTCATAGCTTTTGGCGTAAAGTTAAACAATTCTCCTCTTGTCAGATACAGGAAGCGTGGTTGATATAAAGCTAAGGCTGGCTCGTCCGTGCGCCAAGCTTCTAAAAATGGCTTGTATTTAATAGCTCGTACGCTTGGTTCGGAGCGTGTACGGCCGGCTTCTAAACTCTTATCGGCACTACTGCTCTTGTATTCGGAAAAGTTCAGGCGGGCCGCGCGAGGGTCGGCTTGTGAGCTGTGCCAGTAGGCAAAGACGTCTGGATCGACACCAATCGCTACACCGTAAACTAAGGCATCATAGTTATGAAACTGTAGATTCGGCTGTAAATCGCTACTTGGCTGAAGAAACACCTGAGCTTCTGCACCGATTGACTGCCATTGTTTCTGAAGCGTCTGAGTAACGGTAGTATATTCACTCGTATTTTGGGAGTAAAGACGAAATGTCAGTTTTTGGCCAATCTTTTGGCGTATGCCATTTGTACCACGGGCCCAGCCGGCCTCATCTAGTAAACGATTAGCTTCATCAATATTTTGGGCCGGCTGCTGCAAATTTTTATCATAACCGATCTGGTTTGTTAGCAGCGGCTCGCGAACCGCGATTGCTGGATAGCTAAGGCCAGCTATTACTTCGTTTGTATTAGTGGCCATAACCAGCGCCTGGCGAACTTTTACGTCTTGTAAAACAGGTTGAGACGTCTTAAAAAACACAAAAACGGCACTGGTCAGCGGAATATTATAATCATGCACCGATTTATCGGCTTTTAGTGAATCCGGCACAGTAGCTATGCCAGCCGCGGCATTCAACTCTCTACGACCGAAACTACTAATAAGCTGCTTCTCGTCGTGAAAGGCGCGAATGATAAAGCCGCCGAGTTTAGGGGAACCCTTAAAATACTGTTTGTATGGTAAGAGGCCTATACGTTCCTCGCGGGTTTGCGGTGTGCTACCGACAACTTCAATTTGTTGCCATTGAAATGGTCCAGAACCAATTGGATGTGTGCTATTAAAAGGAACTGACCGTAGCTGAGAAACCGGCCGACCATCAAGTATATGTTTTGGCACAATACCATTGCTCAAGCTATAGATAAACGAGCTTAACGGATTCGGCAGCTCAAACACAACAGTATACTGATCGGGAGCACTGACACTTACACCTTGATAGTTGCGCAGAAGTGGTGACTGAGCATCAGGGTTCTGAATAACTTGATAGGTGAACAAAACGTCAGCACTGGTCAGCGGCTCACCGTCCTGCCAGGTGACACCATGCTTAAGGTGTACTGTGTAGGTTGTTTCATGTTCATCGAGCTCATATTTTTCGGCTAAATCACCAACTAACTGGTTTTTATTGTTATAGAAAAATAAACTACTAAAAACCAGACGGGCTACGGCCGCATCAACTGTACCGGTGGCATAGAGAGGATTGGCATTGGTAAAGCTACCAAGAACACCTTCCGTGTAGGTTCCACCGGCTACTGGGGTAAGTTGTTGATAGTAACCGCTAAGACCACGGAATTGTAAGACCACTCCACCGAGTAGCAGCAAAAGAAGCAAAACCCACGCGGCAATAAAGCGACGAACGCTCCATAAGTTATTGAGACGCCGAAAAAAATGACGCTCTAGATGTTCTTCAGCATTTTGACCAATGCCTTCAACTGACTGACGGCTACGCCGATAGCGACGCCGCCACCTAAGTCTGGTTGCCCTATATCGCATCTACAACCCCCCTGCCACCACACCCAGATAAGGCGTAGTGCGTGTCTGTAAACTTCAGTCTGTTTCTCGACTTCTCCCTGTTCTGCCCCCAAACACGAAGCCTGTAGTTGAGCATTTTTAGGATAGAATTCCCAAAATCAGTGACAGCGCAAAGATAACAACTAGAATAATTGTTATCTGGTGTAGCGTTTTATCTGAACCACGACGAACGGTATTAACCTCACCACCGCCACCTAAACCGGCGCCAAGTGAGGCACCACGCGTTTGTAGCAATATTAAAACGGTCAGCAATGCTGCTGAAACTATAGTTACGTAATTAAGCCAACTCATGAATTTTCCTCTAAAATAGTTGTCACTAGATAGTTTACTAAGCCAATGCATATACCGGCAAGCATTGCAGCCCCAAAATTACTGACATACAGTGGTGGATAAAGTTTACTTACCAACAATACCATGAGCCCATTAATGACAATCATGAACAATCCTAGGCTAAATAAAATGGCCGGCAAAGATAGGATAATTACGATCGGTTTAATTAAGCTGTTGATAATTGCGAGTATTAATCCGGCAATCACTATAACAAACAGACGGCTATCGTAGGCTACCCGCCCATCTAAAAGTCCGGCTGCCACCCAGAGGCCCAATCCAGACACAAACCAACGTATTAAAAAGCGGCTACTCGGACGGTTCATATTGCTTATATTTTAACATTAAGCATAAGATCAGCTGAGCTTTGGCTTACTCAGTATGTTTATGCCCCGGGAAGTTACCATAACATCATCCTCAAGCCGAATCCCAATACCTTCTTCGGGTAGATATATACCTGGTTCTACGGCCAAAACCATACCCGCCTGAAGGGGCGCTTTATAATCGGCGGAGTCATGGGCATCTAGACCAATATGATGGCTAATAAGGTGGGGTATAACTCTTAATTCTTTTCTTACCGTCTTGTGTTTGGCAACGCGTAAATCTTCGGTTAGTTCCAGAGACTTTTGATCGACCAGATCTTCATAATCCGGCAAAGCTATGCCGGGCTTCAACAGCGTGAGCGCATAGTCTTGCAGCTCCTTAACGGCATCATATATTTGTTTTTTGCGCTTATTAAATGGAGTTTGGCTAATAACTCTACTGATATCTGAAGCATAACCACTAACACGGGCACCAACGTCAAGTAGTACTAGACTGCCGTCTAGAGTAACCTGGTCGTTCCTCATGTAGTGAATTTGGGTAGTATTTGAACCACTAGCAACAATACTGTCAAAAGCTGTGCCGTCCGCACCATGACGAAGAAATTCATATTCTAGTAAAGCCTGGAGCTCATTTTCGGTTTTTAGTTGGGCAAGTTGCTTACTCACCGTATCGATAGACCCAACCGTAATTTTTATGGCCCTTGAAATAGCTGCTAATTCGGCTGGCTGTTTAATCATACGCAGCTTTGCTAAAGCCAGTCTAGAGTCCTCGATTACGAGATTTGGATTTAAGTTTTTTAGTTTGCGTCTTAGGTTTTGCCGGGCAGGATTAGGTACCATGCGATAATAGCGATGCAGAAAACGAGTGTCGTAGGGTGACGGCATGTAAACTTTAGTTGCGCTAGAAACTAGACTTTTAAGCTTTAGAGCGCCTTGAGTGCCTGTCAGTACGTCTTGGATACCGCTAATATTAATCAATCGCTTAATATCGGCCTGGCCTTCCCACAATTGATGATGGGCATCAATTGCCGACGAAATTAGCACATCAGCATCGGCCGTTAGAATGAGTACACCGTCCGGTTCATGTATACCTGTTAGGTAGTAGAAATTACTATCCTGTACAAAGGCAAAAGCTTCATCATGGCTTTTTTGTAACTTCATATGCGCCGGCACAACTACTAGTTCTTTTTTAGATAGGTTGAGTTCTTCTCTTAATCTTTGGCGATTTCCAGAAAAAAAGGCAGCTTCAAACACAGAGTCCATATGCTTGAGTATAACTTAAGCGGCTGGCTGCGGTAATAGAGCCTTGACCTTAGCTAGCACTTCCATGGCTGGAGTCTGGCCTTTAACAGTGAAGTCGCTGGCGCCGAGTTTAAGCGCACGATCAATTTCTGGTTTATCGTTTAATATCGAATAGACAACCACGGGTATATTGCTGGTTTTTGGCGAAGACTTCAATTTGCCAAGCACATCAAAGCCGCTGACTTTTGGTAGGACTAAATCCAGCAGTATAAGATCTGGCTGTTGTTGTTCAACCATATGCAGGCCCTCATCACCGTCTTCTGCTTCTTGTACCGCATAACCATCTAGGCGCAGTATGTCGCGATAAATCTGACGAAAGGGTAGTTCGTCATCAATGATAAGTATGGTCTGGTTTTTTGCTACTTGGTTCACTGTTAATCTCCTTTTACGCGTAGGCGTATTGTTATTGTAGTACCTTTATTCGAAGTTTCCGTCAGTGCTATACTGCCGCCCTGTAACATGACTAATTGTTTCGCTAGGTACAAACCCAGCCCTGTGCCTCCCTCGGCAGTTGGAGCCGCCGCTAAAACTTCATTCTTTTCGAATAACTCAGTAATGGCATCACGATCCACACCGGTTCCATGATCGCGTACATCAATTACAGCATCATCACCGTCACGCCTTGTGAGAATGTCAATTGTGCCAGCCTTACTAAAACGAATAGCATTGGTCAGCACGTTGCCTATACACTCCACGAGTTTATTATGATCGGCAATAACTTTCATATCACCATCTGCTTCGATAATTTGAAGCGTCAGCTGTTTCCAACTCATACGACCCTTATAGATTTTCTCTACTTGCTTCAAAATTCTTGACAGTGATGTTGGTTTATTGTTAATTGTTACACTTCCTTTCTCTAGAAGTGTAATGTCTAATAGATCCGTCAGAAGTTGCGTACAGCGCTCAGCAATTTCGTACATCGATCTTATGTATTCCTGTTGCGTCTTACTGAGCGGTCCGACTAGGCCACCAGCTAGATTCTCAAGATAGCCCTGAATTTCAACAATTGGTGTTTTAAGTTGATGTGAGGCTAAGGCTACAAAGTTATTTCGGAGCTGCTGCATTTTTTGTAAATTAGTGCTGTCTTGAAAGACGGTTGTGGCACCAATTATCCGTTTGTGCACCACAATTGGTGCTACATACGCAATAAACGGGAAAGTTTTGCCGTTTTTACGACGATAGTAATAGTCAGTGACACGTTGCGGTGAAGCGTCTGCCGCACCTTGTACGATTTGTAATAATGGTCTGTGTTTATCGGGGACCGGTTCACCTTTTTCGTTTAAAATCGTCAAAACTTCATTGAGCGGTTTACCCAGCACCTCTGCCTTATTCCAACCGGTCATTGTCTCAAAACTTTTATTGATTAATGTAATGTTGCCGTCTAAATCAACTGCTACTAAGGCATCTCCAGTTGATGCTACAATGGCCTCGGTTTTAGCTTTTTCTGCAGTAACATCACGCATTTCTAGCTCAAGACGTTCTCCGGTAGTAATGAATCGGCTAACGTAATCGACTATTAAGGCTACAACCATTAGTACGCCTCCGTAGAAAAATATTGATCGCAGGTAAAAAGCATGGTCCAGGTGTAATAGCGTGTTTGATATGTTTGGTGGTTCGATAATGCCGTAATGATCAAGTGAAATAAATAAGATATATGCCAGGGCGCTACCTAGAGCCGTGAAATAAACCGCCAAACGTCCCAATAAAGCGCCGGCCATAATAATTGGTATAACAAATATAATAACTGTTCGGCTTTCTATACCACCGTTGAGCAAGATTAGCCAGACGCCTAAAATTACATCAAATATCAGCTGAGCAATCGCCAGCACAATATAGTAACCCTTACTCCCGCCACGGTGTCGTCCTACTAGCCAAAAACCAATATTAGCAACAACAGCCACGATACCAATAGACAGCTGATCGCGAGCAAAGTCATTGTAACCAGCCCCAACTAATTGCGGCACTATACCGGCTGCAGCCAAGGGCAGCAAATAGAACCAGCGCATTTTGGTATACCAGCGTACGCGGTCTTCCAGCTTGAGGGAAAGAACGGTTTGGTCCATAGCTACTTTATTAAAATATCATTTAGTATAACCCTAATGGTTAACAAGCAATAGCGGAAAGTATCTCATACTTTGGCTGCTCAAAGGCGCTCTACAGGGTTCACTAACGCTCTCGCCTGTGGCGCTTGCAAACCTTTTCGCACCAAAGTATTCGTTCAAGTCTGTTTCTTTCAGCAGCAAATAACTCACTCCGCATACTTCTATTGAGTAGGTTCATGTTAGTTCTGGTTTGTGATTTCGTTTAACGGGCCGTAAGTATTGTTTTAGGATGGCCGCCTTTTTAAGGCCAATGGCTTTCTCAATTTCAAAATCTCTCGCTTGTAACAACCCGCGCATGCTGCCGAATGTTTTGATCAATTTTTTACGAGTAGCCGGCCCGATGGTCGGAATTTCATCAAGCACGCTAGCAGTCTGGCGTTTGGTTTTGAGAACCGAATGATAACTGACCGCGAAACGGTGCGACTCGTCACGTATGCGCTGCAACAATTTCACGACATGTGAATTTTTGGGCAATAATATTTTACTAAAATCATCGTTAGAATCGACGAAGCCACCTAATTCCTGGATAGTTTCTAAGTTTAGCGACGCGTAAGAACCAGATGCGTGGACGATAATCTCTTCATCACGCTTAGCCAGGCCAATCATCGGTATTTCTATGCTGGCGGCATCCCGAGCTTTAATGGCGGCACTGAGCTGACCTTTACCACCGTCAATCAAAAATAGATTAGGCAAGCCCCAATCACGACGATTGTCCTCACTTAAACGTCTGGTAATTGTTTCGGACATATGTGCGAAGTCGTCATTACCAGGTAAGCGCATTTTAAATTTACGGTAAGATGCCTTGTCTGGTAGGCCACTTTTAAAAACAACCATGCTGGCCACATTGTCTGTGCCGGACATATGGCTGATGTCGTAACCTTCAATGCGACGCGGGATTGTCGCTAAGCTTAAAACGTCGGCTAGCTGTACCAAGCCTTTGTCTTTGCTAATATCCATAAATTCACGGTCTCCAAAAACAACTTGTTTGCTGAGACTTTTAAGTGCAAAAAGCTGATTACGATACATGGTGGCGGCTTCAAAATCCTGCTGTTTGGCAGCAATCTTCATGTCTTTTTCAATTTGCTGCATTAGACGCACTCGTTCGCCTTTTAGGTACTGCATTAATTTTTTGAGATTGGCGCGATAAGTCTTAAGTGGCGTCTTATTCTCTTCAAGCCCGGGACACAAGCCAAGATGATATTGCAAGCAAGCGCGTTTAGGTAAAACACTCAAGTGTGTAGAGTACGGAAAGATACGACGTAGGTATTTAAGAGCTTTTTTTACGCTCAAAGCGCTAAAATATGGTCCAAAGTATTGAGCCCCATCATCTAAAGGACGACGTGTCAGACTAACGGTGGGGTGCGCTGCTTTATAGCTAATTCGTACAAAGGTAAGGCTTTTGTCGTCGCGCAGCAGTATGTTGTAGGGCGGCAGATAGCGACGGACGAGTTCAGCTTCTAAAAAAAGGGCGTCCAGCTCAGTTTCGACTTCAGTCCAGTCGACATCGACAATTTCAGCTACAAGCGCGTCCGTTTTGGGATCACGCACTCGGCTTTTCTGAAAATATTGCCGGACACGGTTACGCAGTACAGCAGCCTTGCCAATATAAATAATATCGCCGCGCTTATTTTTATGAAAATAGACACCCGGCGTTTTGGGCAGCTGTGCAAGCTTGTCATCTAGTTTCGTCACTACCCTATTATAAGAGCTTCAAACACTAGTTGGGGTACATAAAATTGGCGATACCATTTTGAACTACAAAAATCATAGCATCGGCCGAAGCCTCTAGGCTCCACTGAGCTGCTAGAGCACCAAGTGTGCCCACTGCCACTATTGCAGCTACAAGGCCAGTTTCAACAACACTATCAGCCCATGGCTCATGGGGCGGCTCCTCGTGAAAATCGGGACTATCAGGGTTCATATATTTTGCAGATTATACACTATTAACCATGTTTATGCAAACTACTTAGTTGTTACGGTTTGACAGATGTAGTACACTTATACACTGAATATTACTTAATGGAAGGGGCGGCTGTAGAAATGTTAGTACTATTTATAGTAAACGCGCGTGAATGCCGTCCATCCGGCACTCTCGCTTAATAAAACCAAAACGAAACTTTAAAATCTATTCAGTTTAAGCCACTGCAGGAGGCAGTGTGCTAATGAAAAAAGCATCAACAACTCAGACTTTGCGATTGTATTGGCACCACATGTGGCGTTACCCACGCTATGTGGTTGGAATACTTACGCTTACACCGCTCACAATGCTGGCTGAGCAATATCTTAGCGTGGTGGTGTTGGCTAACATTTTGAACCGCTTAGCCAAAGGTGACTTTACACCCCATAACTTCTGGGCCGATTTTGGGAGTAGTATCGTATTGTATACGGTGCTAGTTTTGATAGGTACAGTTGGCTGGCGACTTATCGATGCCTTCAACTGGCGACTTGAAGCCAGTGTCGAGCGCGACCTTGCTCAACGTATTTACGCCCACTTGGTTGACCAAAGTGCCAACTTTCACGCCAATCGTTTTGGAGGTTCGCTGGTTTCGCAAACCAACAAACTTATGGGTAGTTACATACGCTTTGCGGATACAACTATTTACCAGGTCATTCA
>CAZSHK010000018.1:0-1872 GCA_964606965.1 uncultured Candidatus Saccharibacteria bacterium | reverse complement strand
CGCTATGAGCAAAAACGCTTTGCGGAAGTAACGAACACTACGCGTGAAAGTACATTGTCATTAATGCGTGCCAGTCAAAAACAAATGCTTTATTTCAGCATGCTGAATCGTGTAATCCTGCTGGCGTCATTAATAATGGCAATAGTTGCTGTAACTACTTTCAATGCCAGCGTTGCAACCGTCTTTCTTATATTTACGTTTAGCGGAATTCTTGTTAGTCAGCTTTGGACGTTTTGCAACAGTAGCCTAAAAAACTACAATCGTTCATTTGGTGATGCTGCCGATATGACTGAGATTTTGCAATTACAGCCAGACATTAAAGATCCTGCGCACCCACAGGAGCCCAAGATTACTAAAGGCGAGATCATCTTTAAAAATGTAGCCTTTACACACCAAGATGCTGGTGAGACATTGTTTGATGATTTTAGCGTGTCAATTCAAGCCGGTCAAAAAGTTGGCTTGGTTGGTCACTCAGGCTCGGGCAAGACGACATTTACAAGGCTACTGCTTCGCTTTAGTGATATTGATGGTGGTGAGATATTAATTGATAGTCAAAACATCGCTGATTTAGCTCAAGACGATTTGCATAAACACATCGCTTATGTGCCACAAGAACCAATCATGTTCCATCGTACTCTAACCGATAATATTCGTTATGGTGATTTTAAAGCCAGTGAAGAACAGGTGCTAGCTGCTGCTAAATCAGCCCACGCCCATGAATTCATTGAGAAACTGCCGCAAGGCTATGACACGTTAGTTGGTGAACGCGGCGTTAAGCTGTCGGGTGGTCAACGTCAGCGCATTGCAATTGCTAGAGCTATGTTAAAAAACGCCCCTATTCTTGTCTTAGATGAAGCCACCAGTTCGCTTGACTCTGAGAGTGAAGTCTTGATTCAAGACGCCTTGTGGCAGCTTATGAAAGGCCGTACCGCCATTGTCATAGCCCATCGCTTGAGTACCGTTCAAAAAATGGACCGCATTATCGTGCTAGAAGATGGTAAGCTAGCCGAAGAAGGCACGCATAAGGAATTGTTAGACAAAAAAGGTGTTTATGCCGGTCTATGGGCGCATCAATCCGGAGGTTTCCTTGAAGACTAAACAAAAAAATCTGACCAGACGCACGCTTGGCTATTACTGGCGCTCTGTCGCCAATTATAAGGCCATGCTCACCGTTAATATTCTAGCTTCTAGTACGGCTGTGATCCTGGGGAACATAGTCGTTGCCTATCTATTGGCTCAACTATTAGAAAAGCTATCTAGATATGGAAAGGGTGTAACACAAGCTGATTTATATCATATTCTAGGTTTGCTTTTTATTGTCCGCGTCACCGAAATGAGTCTATGGAGAATTAATGACTATATTGCGGGTTACCGTAATGCTAAGACTTTACGTGATCTTGAACAGTTCATCTTTGGTAAATTGCAGCTGCAGAGCTACCGATTCTTTGCCGACAATTTTGCCGGTTCGTTAGTTACCCAGGTTAGCCGGTTCGTAACATCTTACCAAAACCTAGAGAGTCTCTTTATGTTTGACCTGCTTCTAGCATTTATTAAGATCATCTTCGCCGTTATAGTCTTGTTCTTTATTGCCCCTCTGCTGGGAATCAGCCTTCTGGTTTGGTCAGTTTTATTTGTTTCCAGTGTCGTGTATCTAACTGTTAAAAAGGCATCCATCACGCGTGTAGCAGCTGCAGCTGACTCTAAAGTGACCGCTAGTTTAGCTGATGTCATTACAAATATGCTAAACGTCAAACTATTTGCTCGTAAGTCCTATGAACAGCAGAGGTTCAATGCGGTTAGCCAAGATCGTTACAAAAAACGCTGGCGCTCTTTCTTATATGATGCCCACATACGAAGCTATCGCTGGGTATT
>CAZSHK010000017.1:0-13435 GCA_964606965.1 uncultured Candidatus Saccharibacteria bacterium | reverse complement strand
CTTGCGGCACAACGCTTTTCGAGAGCGTCCAGTTCAACCACTCCTGCACCTCTCCAGGCAAACTATTCTACAGAGTTAGCATATCACGCAGATTTAGGCAGAGGCTTGTTTTTGGCAACTGGCTCTACTTCGGGTGTTGGCTTCAGCCAGAGCTTAACCGCTAATAGCAGACCAGCACCGATCAGTGCATAGATAGCTCCGAACCACATGTAGGCATGAGCCAGCGAACCGACGACGGCGTCAATAATAGATATAAGAGCAGGCTGCAGTTGCGAAACGCCGCTACCGGTTAAATGAATCTGAGCTTCGGCACCTTTGGCGATTTGCATGATTGCTACGCCTGTAAAAATCAACAATATACCGGTCGGCAGCATAATTCTGGCTACCCGCTTCATGCCTCGGCGTCGTTCAGTATGTACGAAAATGATAATGGCGGCACTGGCGACAGCTAAGCCACCAAGTAACCATGGGCTCCAGCTGGCTTTCTGATAAGCCTTAGGCACCTGTTTCATTTTTTCGAATGGAGACTGGTTATTATCCGACTTAAGATTACTGGCAGTAATTACCGGATCACCCAAGAATTCTTTATTGTTTGCTAGTTTATCTATTTGTTGCTGGATAGCAGCGTTTACGTCTGTGCCACGAGGGATGCAGTTGGTTGTAAATAAATCGTCAGTATTAGGCACTTGGCCACGGGCACAAACAGGCACAGAAGCCAGTCGTGTGCGCAAATAGTCCCCTAGCCCATTAATAAACTGCTGTTTTGGGCCACTTAGATCAATTCTAAAGTCAGGTTGAGCCGTTTTGCCTTGCAGCCAATGGTAGGTGCCGTCAATGACATTCTCGGTGTCGGCCTGCAGGACTTGTGGGCTAAAGGCGGTTTTAGCAACAGTCTGAATCTGCGGGTCCTGAATTGGCAGGCTATCGCCGTTTTTCTGGGCCGATTCTTGGCTTTGGCTCAACACAGCATCAACCACTTTTTCATAGGCGCCACTATTGCTTATCCAGTGCTTCAGTTTAGTCGCGCTATGCAGTGTTATTACAACACTAGAGCTGGCTGCCAGCAGCAGTAGACAAAAAGGCAGAAAGAAAGTCGCCAGACCTAGCAGGGTCTTCCGAGCAAAATGCATTATCTTATTAAAGCTTATGGTTCACAGTAAAAGCAAATATAAGGAATGCAACGCGTTACAATAGAGCTATGGCGGACTCAATTTTTACGAAAATTATCAAAGGTGAAATACCCAGCCACAAAGTTTACGAAGATGACACTACGCTGGCATTTTTAGACATCAATCCTTTTTCACCGGGCCATACGCTCGTCATTCCTAAAGTTCAGATTGATCACTTATGGGATGTTGACGACAAAAACTATCACCATTTAATGGATATCGTTAAAAAAGTTGCGGAAAGACAGCGGCAGGTTCTAAAACCAAAAAGGGTAGGAATTGTGCTGGAGGGTTTTGCGGTGCCCCACGCCCATGTCCACGTTTTTCCTATGGACGAAGGCCTAGAAGCCACAATTGAGCATATGACGCCAAAGCCCAGTGACGCCGAATTGGCCGAACTTGCTAAAAAGCTAGCGTTTTAGGACAATACGGCCATGCTCTCTAATATTACTGTTGGAATTTTTGCCGGCCTTGGCTTCGGTGGCTGGGTATATGGCAAAACCATGCGTCATAATGGCGGACAAACTAAACAAGCCCTTATTGTCGCCGCCGTTTCTGGATTGATTGCTATTCTTTTGGTTACTACTCTCCTCGGCATCTTCTTCAATTCCTAAAAACTGCATAAACTCAAATACTGCATCCAAGTGTGAAGGTTTTGGAACATCGTAAACTAGCCGCATAGTACTATTTAATTTGGTTTTGAGCCGTAGAATTAGTACTATATGGTCATGGACGAGAAGGGGTTGGGTAATAGGCTGCAAAAGGCGCGGCAGGCTGCTAAATTAACGCAGCAGGATCTTTGCCATCAAGCCGGTCTTAGTTATTCTACACTCGCTAAAATTGAACGCGGTGCTATTAAATCGCCATCGATTTTCACAATTTCCCAGATAGCGGCCGTGCTTGGTACTTCACTTGATGTGCTGGTTGGCACACCTTCCCTAGCAGCCCGGCCTAAAAAGCGCAGTCAGAGCGGTGTACGTTTTGTGTACTTCGATATTAATGGCTGCCTGGTACGTTTCTTCCATCGTGCTTTCACAAAGCTAGCCAAAGACACCGGGGCACCGGCTGACGTTGTAGAAACAGCCTTCTGGCACGATAACGATGCCGTTTGTCGTGGTGATATGACCATGCATCAGTTCAATCAAGCGTTGGCAAAGAAGTTAGGGGTGGACACGCTGGATTGGCAACAATACTACCTGGATGCCATTGACCCAATCACCGAAATGCATAAGCTCTTAAAATGGGCTAGCTCTAACTATCATGTTGGTCTAATCAGCAACATAATGCCGGGTTTTATTGATGCCATGAAGACCAAAAAAATGATCCCTTCCCTGCCCTACGCCGCTGTAATAGACTCTTCCAAGGTTGGTGCCATAAAACCAGAAGCTGCGATATACAAAGCCGCCGAGGAACAGGCAAAGTGTCAGCCACATGAGATTCTTCTAGTCGACGATTCCCGTAATAATATTATGGCTGCCGAGCGCCTAGGCTGGCATGTTCTATGGTTTGACGACTATCGTACTGCCGAGAGTGCCGAACGCGTGCGAAGTGCCTTAGAACCAGAAGCTTAATTCCCTACTGCTGAGAATTGTTCGTAGATGCTATTCAGTTTGCCTAGCTGAGCCTGAGCCTCAACCAGCTGGGTTTTGGATTCGTCCACAACGGTCTTTGGAGCACCTTTAACGTAGGCTTCGTTAGCCAGGCGGCCTTCGAGCTGTTTGATAAGTTTTTCTTGCTCTTGGCGCTGTTGATCAATCTCAGTTAGGTAACGGTAGGCTGTCGCCACATCTATATCCAACCAGGTATCCAGCTTGGTTTGGGTTAAATGCAAACCGTGACCATCTTTTACTTCGCTAATATTACCTAATTTAGCGAGCCGCTTAAGCAAATCGGTGTTGTCTTTTATGGCGGGTGCGTTGCTGTAATAAAGATCAAGTTGGGGCATTTGCAGCCATTTATTAATAGCCCGTACCTCTGTCACGATAGTTTTAATTTCATCGAACGCAGCTGCTTGGGTTTGGTCGCCTGCTTCAACCTTGGTCGGCCAAGACGCTACGGCCAACAAACTATCGCCTTCCCATTTAAGTGTCTGCCAAATAGTCTCAGTCACGAATGGCGCAAACGGGTGAGTTAGCTTCAGAACGGTCTGGAGCGCATAGGCTAGCAGTTCCCTATTCGGCTTAGCTTTAGAGGCTTCGATGTACCAGTCGGCCAGTTCATCCCAAAGCAAACGGTAGACCGTGTCATAAGCTTCAGCGAAGCGGTATTTGTCCAAATCGGAAGAAATCTTCTCTGATGATTGTTGTAATTTTGTCAATATCCAGGCATCGGCAGCAGTCTCAGACTGAGGCTTGTCGGTTAGCTTAAAGTCATCGCCAACCTTGCTTTCAATAAAGCGGGCCACGTTCCAGAGTTTGTTAGCAAAGTTGCGTCCGGCAATCGTTTTGGTTTCGTCGTATGGACGGTTCACGCCAGCGGTTCGTCCAGATACCAAACCCATTCTCAGCGCATCGGCACCATACTTGTCGATAGTAGCCATTGGGTCTATTACATTACCAACCGATTTGCTCATTTTGGCACCGTCAGCCGCCAAAACGTAGCCATGTATATAGACTTCTTTAAACGGAATATCATCGGTAACGTAGAGTCCCAGCATAATCATGCGCGACACCCAGGGATACAAAATTTCTCCACCTGTTTCTAGTAAACCGTTCGGGTAGAAGTGTTTGAAGTCTTCCCCGTCCGGAAAATCAAGCGTGGCATAGGGCCAGGAGCTGCTACTAAACCAGGTATCAAAAACATCTGGATCGCGCCGGTAAGTTTTGCCACTACGTTCAATGGTTTCCTGGTCAACGTGTTCATCAAAAATCCACTCATCTGGGTTGGCCACATTCTGGAAAGCCGGAATCGGAATACCCCAGGCAATCTGGCGGGAAATGTTCCAGTCCTTGAGCCCCTGCAAATAACGGATAAGCTGGTCTTTCTTGTTGGCGGGGTAGAAAGTGATCTTGCCAGCTTCAAGCTCTTCAATTGCCCGCTTAGCCAGCGGCTGCATGTTAATAAACCACTGTTCGCGTAGAAGTGGCTGCAGAACATTGCCGCACTTGTAGCAGTGGCCAACGTTATGAGTCAGGTCCTCGACCTTGGCAATTAACCCCTGTTTTTCTAAGTCCTCTACAACTGTCTTGCGAGCCTCTTCAAACGACAGGCCTCGGTAAGCTTCTGGTACGTCATGGGTCATTTTACCTTCATGGTCGATGACCGAAATCATCGGCAAGTCATGGCGTTGAGCAGCCTCAAAGTCGTTCGGGTCATGGGCCGGTGTTATCTTAACGGCGCCGGTGCCAAATGAGGTATCAACGAAACCATCAGCAATAATTGGAATTTCGCGGTGCGTCAGAGGTAGTTTGACGGTTTTGCCAATAAATTGACCATAACGCCGGTCATCCGGATGGACGGCTACAGCGGTGTCACCCAGCATTGTTTCCGGCCGGGTGGTGGCGACCACCACTTCCCCGCCCCCGTCTGTCAAAGGGTAACGGATGTGCCACAAATGACCCTTTACTTCCTGATATTGCACTTCAATATCGGCAAAGCTGGTACCATGGAACGTACAGAAATTAACTAATCGCTCACCTCTGTAAATTAAGCCCTCATCCCACATTTTCTTAAACGTTTCGTAGGCCTGCTTTATAACCTTTTCATCTAGTGAATATGTGTAGCGGCTCCAGGCTAAACCGGCACCTAAACGGCGGAACTGCTGTTCGTAATTCTTCTTATTGGCCTCAACAAACTCCCAGATACGCTGATATAGTTCATCTCTGGAAAAATCAAAGCGACTCTTCCCTTCCTTGGCTAGTTGTTTTTCATAGACTACTTGAGTTTCAAAGCCAGCGTGATCTGTTCCAGGGACCCACAGTGTCTCATCACCTCTCATGCGGTGGTATCTGGTAACGATATCTTGCAAGCCAAACATTAGGCCGTGGCCGACGTGTAAATCTCCGTTGGCATTCGGTAGTGGCAGCACCATCGAGAAACGCTTACCTGACCCCCGTTCTACCGGCTCAAAGGCACCACTTTTCTCCCAAAGGTCGTAAATACCCTTTTCATACTGACCTGGTTCATACGTCTTTGGTAAATTCACCGATTTATCATATCACCTCTGATAAGAAATGGCTATAACAGAGGTAGGTTTCACATGAAAAAGAGCATTAATCAATAAGGTTTTCACACGAAAACCCTCCTATTAATGCTCAAAAAAAGACATCTGCTTTATTTTATGTGCAATCCGGTTAGCTGGCCGGACAGTTCTCACCTTTTTGTTTCACATCTATTTTAACATAAGCAATAACAGAGGTAAAAATTTGACATCATGGCTGAGCATTTGCTCTAATTAACTTTATGTTATCAATACGTGAACGGGTGGATCCGGGAAACGCTTTGCCGCAAATCAGCTTTAGTGAGCTTACTTCTCGTATGTACGGCGGCAGAACTATAAGTACCCTTGAAATTCTTTTAGGCGCAAAGACCGTCGGTAGAACGTATCGAGCAGAGGATAAAGCAGATAGGGAAGTGTGGCTCGGGCACCTTGCGCTAGAGATACCCGACAGCGGTGATATTGCAATGGCGACTCATTTAGTGGCAATGGAATCTGCTCACGAGGATGGCAATACGTACCGTACAGACCCTGTCTTACTTCGAGAAATAGATGAAAGTATCTGGCGACGTTTTACTGACGCAGGTGTCGGCGAAATCGTGGAACCGTTTGGTCACAGCTTAACCCTGGGCAGAAATACCACGGAAGTTATGTTGTATGACGGACACGTCCGCATACCACCTATGAATGGTGGGGAAGTGGGAATACCTCCAGACAACATACTCACGCATGTCTAACAGAGGTAGGAAATTGACAAAAAGCTGAATCCTTGGTTTAATATTAAGATAATGTCAAATCGTCCTGAGCGCCCAGTGGGCGAATTTAATGCAGAACTACAAGAATGGATAGGGAGCTTAACCACTACAACCGTACCTGACAGACTTGCAATGGATGGAATTAGACGTGCTATATGTGACGACCTAAGGGTTATTGGTGAAGAGGAACTCGAGCCACTTGTTGAGTTTAGCGGATACGATCTAACGGGTTTTGAGTTTGCCTATTTGATCTCCTTACCGATAATGATCCCTCCCTACCCAAGAGGTTCAGAAAATTCAAGATTGATACTCGCAAACTTAATAGATCAGGGTGTTGTGCGCAAAGACCTCGTGAAAGAAGGGCTAGCAGTTCTAGACATAATTACGACCCGTGGGTTGCATGAAGCCAAGTTGATGTTAGACGAGTTAATCCCTGATCCAGTTACTGCCGCCTCGGGTCATGAATTGCTAGACACCTATATTGATAGTTTTTAGTAAAGAATGCCTATCAATTAAAAAGAGATTACATGCTTAGATTAGGAGCGATTTCTAGAGAATAGGGGTCGGCAGCTGGTTGTTTGAGCATCGCTTTGTAACATCCAAGCGTAGCTACCATTGCGCCATTATCAGTGCATAATTTGCGGTCAGCGTAGGTGATGGGGTAGGGAAGTCGTTTGGATAAATCATCTCGCAGCGCCTGGCTGCTAGCAACCCCGCCACCGATGACCACAGACTTGGGCTGGAACTCCTCGTAGGCCATAACTGTCTTATCAACCACAGTTTCTATGGCGACGCGCTGGAAACTAGCGGCTAGATTATGCTTCTGAGCCTCTGAGAGCCTGTCTGGCAGCTTTGTTGATGGGAACGTGAAATCTTCACCAACTTCACTCTGTGCAGCTCTTAAAACGGCAGTTTTCACACCCGAGAAGCTGAAATCATACTTACTGGCAAGCTGCGCTTTGGGAAATTGATAGGCAAAGGGGTCACCCTTTTTGGCAGCTTGTTCAATACTCGGGCCGCCGGGGTAGGGGAGGCCAGTTATTTTAGCAACTTTATCAAAGGCTTCGCCGATGGCGTCATCGTGGGTTTGGCCAAGCAATTTGTATTTGAAATGGTCCTGCCACAGCACCAGTTGTGAGTGACCGCCAGACACTATCAGGCCAAGCATAGGGAATAGGGGTTGTTGAGATGGTAGCTGGTAAGCTGGTAAGCTAGTTTTGGTTAAGAAGTTAGCGTAGATGTGGGCTTCAACATGATTAATAGCATACAGGGGTAGTTTCTTGATAATTGCTAGCGTCCGTGCAGCAAGAACGCCAATTAACAGGGAACCGCCAAGCCCCGCACCATACGTAACTGCAATTCCATCAATATCTTCCCAGGTGCAGTTGGCCTGTTCCAAAGCCTGCTCAATTACTGGCATGATGGCTTCGATGTGGCTGCGGGCAGCGATTTCTGGCACTACGCCACCGTAGGCCTTATGTAAATCCATGCTCGAAAGTACTACATTCGAAAGCAGACGCTTACCGTCTTCCACTATGGCCGCGGCCGTCTCATCGCAGCTAGTTTCAATACCCAAAATCCGCATTAAATTCAGTATACTTGAGTAAATGGGTTTTAGAACTGTAGTTAAGAAGTTTATTCCAAAGGGTTTCTTTCCTAAGATTGAACCGTATGGGCACTTAGCCGAAGCGGTTTTATTCAACACCATCAATGGTTTTCCGGCTAAGAACCTCAAAGTTATCGGTGTTACTGGCACCAATGGTAAAACCAGCACCTGTTTTTTGATCCATCGTATGCTGCGCGAAGCTGGCTATAATGTTGGACTTAATACCACCGTTTCCTATGGGGTAAATGAGGACATAAAGCCACAGCTGCACCATATGACTAACGTGACGGTGCCGGAGTTAATGCAGCGGCTCAAATGGTTCAAACAACAAAAGGTAGATTGGTTAGTCTTAGAAACGACCAGCCACGCTCTGGCGCAGAATCGAGTTTGGGGGGTGCCTTATTCGGTGGCGGTGATGACCAATATTACCCATGAACATTTGCAGTTTCATGGGACGTTTGAGCGTTATTTGGCTGCCAAGGTTAAACTTTTCAAGCTGACCAACAGCAACAAAAAAGGCATGCGCACCGGTGTAATTAATGCTGAAGATGATAATGCCGAAGCGTTCAAGCAAGCCATCACTAACCCGATTATGTACGGGGTAGGGAAGGGTGATTTGCAGGCCAGCAACGTAAAGTTATCTTCTGATGGCGTGAGTTACATAGCCAAGGCCGGTGCCGAAACCTATGACATAACTTGCCAACTACCAGGCAGCTTTAATGTCAGTAACTCACTGGCAGCCGTGGCGGTCGGAAGAGCACTGGGATTAACTAAAGAACAGATAGAAAAGGGAATTGCTGCACTTAAAAGCGTTGAAGGGCGCATGACCCGCATTGACGAAGGTCAGGATTTTGAGGTAATTGTCGATTACGCCCATAGCCCCGACAGCTTTGAAAAGTTATTTAGTGATGTAAGGCCGGTAGTGAAGGGCAAAATCTATGCCGTCTTTGGCTCACTTGGCGGCGGTGATAAGGGAAAACGACCGCTGCAGGGCGAAATTGCCGGTAAGTATGCTGACGTGGTTGTTCTATGCCATGAAGATGACCGAATGGAAGACCCAAACCAAATCATGAACGACATTGCCCTGGGTTCTGAAAAGGCCGGCAAAGTAAGAGACAAAAACCTATTTCTAATTCATGACCGAACCGATGCCATTCAGTGGGCTGTCGACCATGCTGCAAAAGGGGATATGGTTTTACTACTTGGCAAGGGCCATGAAAAAACCCAGGAAGACGCTAAAGGTGAGCACCCCTGGGACGAGATTGCCACTGCCCACCAAGCCCTCAAAAACCTAAAGTAATTTCACTATTCGCGTGATTCAAGTTCTTTTTGAGCATCAGTATAGTTACTAACAATGAAATCAAACATATCCTTATCCACTTCGGGATAAGCCATTCGCAATTCTCGATATTTCGGTGGTGATATTTTGCCGGCTGCATGGGCTGATTTAATATGCGTATAGTGACGGATGGCCATATTTTCATTAATCATCCGCTCCGAACTAGCTTTGTCTTTATCTACAATAATTGTTTTATGTATAACACCACCGTCAGTAGTATGTTCAGTTTTATGGCGACTGCTTTTAACGCCGGAGCCATCAACCCCAAAACGCAGTGCGTTGTGGGCCAGGAAATCACCAAAAAGTACAGAAGCTGCTTTCATGCGGTCTTTCGTTGGAAGATCAGCATAACCTGGCACATCAAAACCACCGCGATTAAGCCGGTTGGTTATCACCCCAAAACCAACCAGTAAACGTTCAAATTCACCACGGAAGTCTTTCCAGTCAAAGCCCGCCCTCTTGACCTCAGTTTCATAACCCTCAGGTAATTTTTCTGCTCCCAAGCTACTACCCGCAATTGTACCTAGAGCTAGTAGACCTAACATGGTGCCGTCAACTATCTCGCGGGCTTCGTCAGCTGTTAACTCTGCGATTAATTGCTGTTCTTCGCTTCGTCTACCGGCAAAGGCAGCATTCTCTTTACGATAATGTTCTCTTACAGTCTCAACGTATTGTTCAGCTTGGCCGGGGTTTATAAACAGTTCTTTTTGTTCGGGGGGCATGCTAATATCATATTAGCATAAAGTAGCTGTATCGTCAATATCAGGTTGTACAACTACTTCTGTATCGGTTTCAGGTAGGGGCACAATTACCATACGTCCTTTAGAAGCATCAACCACAACGATCGAATCACCAAAAACCGCTCTGTTAAAAGCCGCAATTCTATTAATTACTTCTTGATCTCTAGAAACTTTAGACGGTTCACCGGATGTTTCCACATCTATGGTATAGCATGTTTATGAACCGTAGGCTACTAACTAGAGAGCGTTAGCGTGGAGCAACGGATGTAGCCGCCGCCTTTACCGAGCTCTACGACGTCGGGAGTGATAGTTTTTAACCCGCGAGCCTCAACAGCGGCTTTTAATTGTGGTGCTTTACTGCTCATTATTACCGTTTCTCCAGTTGAAACTAGATTACAGGCAAAACCCTTAGTGGCTTCTTCTATAGAAACCTCAATTTTTTCAATGTTTAGTGCCCGGATCTTAGCCTGGCTAGAAGGCGTGAAGGCCTGCGGGCACCAGGCAATTAAGCTGGGTGAGAGCACCGACAACGCCAAATCGAGGTCATAAAAGAAACTATCGGGCCAGCCGGTGACTTTGTTGGTAACGGGGCGTCCTAATCCAAACCAACCCTTTTTTGGCACGGTCTGCAAGCCTATAACTTCGCAGTTTAAAGTTGATGCCAAAAATTCATGCATCTTCGGGTCGGTCCGGTAGACGCTACCGACAAATAACAGGTTGCCACAAGGCAGAGCATCGCCCTGGCCGCTAAAACGATGCGGCGGTTTTATAATCTTTTTGCCCAGTTCGGTCAGGACCTTTTCGGCATATGGTTGCTCAGCTCGGCGAGTGTTGGGTAGGGAAGACAAGATAACTGTGTCGCCCCAGCACAGGCCCCAGTTAGCAGTGTAAACACCATCTTGGCAGTTGGCAGGCGGCGGCACGCTAATAACTTCTATGCATGCGGACTGTACGGCCTGCTTGATTTGGATATGTTCTTGTTTGGCCCGCTCCACGTCAACGGGTACCTTGGCATCCATGTAGGCGTTTATGGCATCAGTATCGCCGAAGTAGTCAGCACCGGACATTAAAACCTTGTTATTTATAAGAGGTTGTTTATTTTCAGTCACGATCAAAATTGTAACATGGCCAAGAAAATCTCAAGAGAGCGTTGAGGAGCGGTTCTAAGCAGCTTCTTCGAGGGGAGTTGAAGGACGGATTTCGGCGTACGGAGTTAGCGTAAAGTTTTCTTTACCAACACCAAAGCGTAGTTCCTGCCAGCCACGATTTCGCAAACTCTCGAGCAGGCGTTCATATTGGGGCTGATTGCGCACTCTATCATAGTCTTCACCCCCCATTAAGAAACTTCTGAGAGAACAAGCGCCGCCATGCACGTTACGGTCCATGAATGATGGCACCTTTATGTCTCGTTGTACAAGATTACCATCTTCGTCATGCCATTCGACACCTTTTCTAAGTAGTTCAATATCTTTCCGGGGCAGAGTGTCTACTATAGCGCCGCTTTGGAAACGTTTTCGGGGGTCGGTATGTTGCTCATAGACATGAACAACCATCCATGCACTTTCAGGGGCGCGAGGATTACGAAAAACACGTGGTCGACCACCTTGAAGTGCATTCCAGTCCTCCGTGGTTGGATATAGATCTAAATCTGGAAATGTTGATCTTGATTGTTCTTGTGGTGCTGGTGAAGCGCCTTCTGGAGAACCCGCAAACATGGTTTATGATTCGTCCGGACTTACGACTACTGTGTCAGATATCACCGCACGGAGAGACTGTACATGGTCAAGTATAGCCGGAACATGTGTTTCGATTGGTTCGCCGCCACGTGTCATGGCCCACACATCCTGTCGTGCCATGCCCATGTGGTGGCCTGCAAACAAGAAAGGTGTTTCGTCGCTGTTACCTGTAATTAAACGGCCAGCTACTCTGGCGGCACTTTCGCCATGCCCATGCAGGTTTATTTTGACCATAGAGGGATCGTTACTGGCCGGAACTTCAATGGATAAAGTGGGATCGCTAAAATACGACATAATACTAAAATCATAGCACATTTTTCCTATATATACAAAAATAAGCTATTGTTCTGCTTGTGATTGAAGATAGGCGTTAAATATAAGTTTTATAGTCCGAATATGACAAGTTAACCCGTTTGCCTGAGCGGTTTGATAAGTTTGCTTATTGGTCAATGACCCAGAATTTAAGATTGCTTCCATCTAAGGGTTCATCCAGAGGCTGAACCAAAATGTTATAAGGGTTTTTATCAATATCTGGAATAAACTTGTCGGGACTTAAATATTTTGCCAGCAAGGCGTGTCTGAGTTCGCCTAAAGCCATACCAAACCGACCTATCACCTCCTCTTGGAGCTCATCAGTTACAGCTCCATATACTCGTTCTACGGCTGTATTAAGGTAAGGTCGTTTCTGTTTGGCGCGCCGCTGATCCAAAATATCGCCTACTGTAATTCCCTCATCAATTTTCTCCATCAATAAAAATTGACGAGACGTATCTTCTTTTAGCGTAACCACACCGTAATGTTGAGGGATACCAATCCAGGCCGGACACCCAGAGTCTACGGTTAATGCGTGGATTAATTTATCCATACGGTACAAAGATGCGTGCAAATCGTCGCCGTCGGGGCGCTTCTCTTTGATAGCGAGCTCAGCTACGCCAAGACCAAACACTCGCGCCTGCAGGCCTTCGGCAATAAATCGGCGGGCATCTTCTGGTCCCTCCAAGCCATCCTGATAATCTAGCGTATAGTGGCGGAGTAAGCGCGCAACCTGTTGCTGGGCCAATAGTTTGCGGCCGACTTCTGTGAGAAGAAATAAGGCATCAGGTGATTCGTATTGACGCCATACTGAACCATCAAACTGTTCCTGAGTGCGCATTTTTAGCGGCAACGGAGAAGAAGGAAGTGACATAAGGTGTATTTTTAACATAATAATCTTAAAATAGCAATACCAAGTAAGTAAGCCTGGTAGACTTGACAGCTCTTTTAAGTTTCGGCTACTATAACTGAGCAAATTAGCACTCTCATACTCAAAGTGCTAATATTTGATCTAAGCAAGGAGGAAATATGGCTGTAAACATCCAACCACTAGCTGATTATGTCGTTGCCGTTAGCGAAGAAGCTGCAACTAAAACGGCCAGCGGCTTATATTTACCAGATAACGCCCAAGAAAAACCAAAGGTCGCCAAGGTCGTTGCTGTTGGCAAAGCTACCCAGCAAATCAAAGTCGGTGACCGAATTATTTATAAAAGTTACTCAACCACTGAAGTTAAAATGGGCAGCGATGAGTACTTACTGATTAAAGAAGAAGACATACTGGCAACCGTTAAATAGGAGGAAATGATGGCTAAGAAAGTATTTTATGATGATGACGCTCGGCGCAGAGTTCTAGGGGGCGCCAAGCTTCTATATGATGCAGTAAAGACCACTATGGGTCCTAAGGGCCGCAATGTAGTCATAAGTAAGGCATACGGCAACCCGACTGTCACGCATGATGGTGTAACTGTCGCCAAAGGCGTGGAACTGGCCGACAAAGATGACGAAACATTAGGCTACCGGGTAGGTGCCGAACTAATTAAACAAGCCGCCTCTAAGATGAACGATGTAGCTGGTGATGGTACAACTACAGTTACTGTACTGACCTATCACATTTTGAATGAAGC
>CAZSHK010000016.1:0-15120 GCA_964606965.1 uncultured Candidatus Saccharibacteria bacterium | reverse complement strand
CAGTTTGGTAACCCGATATTGCGCCAGAAAGCTAAGACAGTGACTCATAAAGAAATAACTTCGAGCCATGTTAAGCAATTGATATCGGAAATGCGACAAACGCTTAAAAGTAGAAAACTTGGTGTCGGTTTAGCCGCACCCCAAGTAGGTAAGAATATTGCGCTGGCAGTTATACGTATTCGGCCAACCAGTTTTAGGCCAAAAGTAAATAATTTTGATCAGGTGCTAATTAATCCAGAGATCATCCAGACTATTGGACGTAAAAGTCAGTTATGGGAGGGCTGCATTAGCTCCGGAGTCGATAAAGCTGGCCTATTTGCGAAGGTCCCAAGGTACAAGAGCATAAAAGTGAAGTTTTATGACGAAACTGGTCATCAGCAAGAGGAGACATACGAGGACTTGCCGGCGCATGTTATCCAACATGAAGTAGATCACCTAAATGGGGTCCTCTTTGTCGACCACGTTAAGGACACCTCCACCTACATGACCTTTGCCGAATACAAAAAACGAATTGTCAGGAAGCACAAGTTAAAATTGCGTTAGTTCTTTTATTTTAGCAGCGAATTTTTCATTTTTAAGAAGTTTTTTATGTAGTGGGGAGGTGTAGTAGGTTTGCAAAATCGTGCTCCATAAAGCTTCATGCTTTTTGATGTCGACATCATTTACTAACTTGCGCGGATAATCATAAATTGGTTGAGGACCCTCGTAATAATCAGCGCCGCGAATGTTGGCTTGAATAAGCTGTTCAGGAAATTCGTCTGTTGGCTGGTCAAATCGGTCGACAGATGCCAAGATAGCTTCTTGGGGATAGCCGAGTATGACACCCGAAGTAATATCAAATACATGGCTGGCGTAACGTGACTTTAATATTTCATTCTGGTTAAGGTAGTGCATGAGATTTTCAGTCAGCGTGACCAGTGAGTCAAAATGTACAAGGCTTTCAACATCTTCATTATTAACAAAGGAATAAGTGGGCAAAGTTGTGCGTAATCCATCTGGATTCATAAAATCATAACCCGCGTACCATTCGCCGCTGGGGTTGGAAATAATTTCTGTCACGTAGATAAAATCGCGGTGCTTTTTTAAGAATGTGAATAACTGACGCATTTCGTTTTGCCAGAGCTTCAGTACTTTTTTATCGGAGTGGTAGAAAACACCGTCGGCAAAGCCGCGGGCATTGGCCAAAGTTAATACGGCATTTGGGATAGCAATATAGGCGCAAAACTGAGGACCAAGGTTATCAAGTACCAGCTGCATAGTTGATATAACGACACTAGCAGATACTTTAGGAGGTTGCTTCACGTATATAGTATAAGCAACTTCGCAAACCCAGTGCTATCATTTAACCAACATGAAAGAAGCAATGTCGGTAATGGCGGGCCTGTTAGTTTTCTACTCATACATTCCGTATGGTTGGGACATTATAAAGAGCAGGGCTAGACCGTCACGTTCGGCCCGGATTATGCTAACCATCCTTTTGTTCGTTGCGCTGCTTCAGCAGCACTTTTTGGGTAGTGTTTGGACACTTTCCGTAACGGTAGGGGAGCTCGTTGGAACTGTTGGTATTCTAGGCTTAGCCCTAAAGCATGGTGTCGGCGGTCTAAAGAAGCTTGATCTTGCCTGCTATTTGCTTCTTAGCTTGAGTATTTTAGTTTGGGTTACAACCGGTAGTGCCTTGATAGCTCTACACATGACTATACTTACGGATATGATTGCCTTTACGCCAACTATTGAAAAAACTTGGCGCGATCCCAAAAGCGAAACACCCTTGTTTTTCGTTCTTGGTGCGGTCGCACCATTATTAAACATTGCTAGCGCCCAAGAGTTCAATTACGCCATACTAATATTTCCAGCTTACCTTGCAGCCGCTAACTTTATTGAGGTGCTGCTCATATACCGCAAGCAATCAGTGATATGATGAAAGCGCATGGCTAATACAATTGAAGAGCGTCTAGCTGCAATTGAAGCCCGCAACAAGCGCGTGGAAATAGATAAAGCTTGGGAGACAAGTTGGACGCGGCGGTTACTTATCGGTGGCCTGACCTATTTAGTAGTTGTCATTTATCTTATGATCATTCATAACGACAAGCCGTTCATTAATGCTCTGGTGCCACCCCTCGGCTTCGTATTATCAACCTTAGTTATAAAGAAAGCGAAATTTATATGGCAGAAAAACAAGGCGTAAGTCCAAACAAACGACCTCAACGAGTTTATGCATTTATAGACAGTCAAAATCTTAACCTTGGTGTTCAGAAACTGGGTTGGAAAATGGATTGGCGTAAGTTCCGACAATGGTTGGCCGACACTTATGGTGTCAGTAAAGCTTTCATGTTCATTGGCTATGTGCCGGAGTTTGAGAGTTTGTACCAGCAGATGCACGAAGCAGGCTACATGGTAGTACTCAAGCCAACGTTTGACATGAGTAAACCGCAAGTTGAAAAGACTGAGAAAAAAGAGGGCGAAGAAAAACATACTAAAGGTAATGTTGATGCCGATCTAGTACTCTGGGCCATGAAAGAAATGAGCAATTATGAAAAGGCTATAATTGTGTCGGGCGATGGTGATTTCTATACGCTCATTGAATACCTGGCAGAGAAAAATCGTCTGCTCAAAATACTAACTCCAAATCGCTACTACTCGAGCCTATTCAATAAATTTGAAGATTTTATCGAACGGCTGGACAATCACCGCAGAGAGTTGGCTTATCACGACCGACCCAAAAAACCGCAAAATCGTTCTTGAGCACGGGAGTATACTTAAGGATAGAAACAATTTAGTTGGGGAGGTGTTTATGCTAGGCGATAAAGATGTAGCGGCCGTATTGGCCCAAAAAGATATGACAGCTGGACGAAAGTTTTATGAAGAAACACTTGGACTGGCAGTCGAAAAAGAAACAGACGATGGCGGTGTTTTATATAAGAGTGGCAGTGGCAAGATTTTTGTATACGAATCAGGCTTTGCTGGCAGCAACCAGGCTACTGCCGCAGCCTGGAATGCTGATGACGTTCCGGCGGTAGCAGAAGATCTCAAAGCTAAGGGTGTAACTTTAGAGAAATACGACTTACCGGGCGCCACCATGGAAGGTGATGTTCATGTCATGGGGCCCATTAAAGCCATCTGGTTTAAAGACCCAAGCGGCAACATACTGAATGTTGTCAGTGGTATGTAGACACGAGAACATTAGTAGGTGCATAATTGAACCATAAGTAAATATTACGGAGGTTCATTATGAACGTAGAAGTAAATTACCTGGCCGTTCTTTTGGCGGCAGTGGCAAGTATGGCTGTGGGATCAGTTTGGTATGCCAAGTCTGTTTTCGGCGAAAAGTGGGGCAAATTAGTTGGTATCGACTTTAGTAAGCAGAAGGGAAGTGATGCGGCCAAGTCAATTGTGGTGGCTTTCGTGGCATCATTATTGACCGCCTATATTTTGGCCCACGTGACCTATTTGTCTAATCATTTTTTTGGTACATCATTCATGTCGTCTGCACTGCAAACAGCTTTCTGGCTGTGGCTGGGTATTTCAGCAACTACAGTCGTGACGCACGATGCTTTTGAAGGGCGTCCAATGACACTGACCGCGCTAACACTGGGCCACAATCTGGTTTCGATTTTAGCTATGGGACTAGTCATCGGCTGGCTCCACCCATAGATGATATGATTAAGACAGCAAGCTAAAGCAGGGGAGATATTATGGCTGACAAGGAATGGGATTTTAGCGGGCTCAAAGCCATATTCTTTAATGGCACGTTAACTAAGTCACCACAGCCAAGCCACACAGAGCTACTCATCAACATTAGCAAGGGCATTATGGATAAGCACGGCGTACAGACCGAGGTTATCCGAACGATTGATCATGATATAGCCACCGGTGTTTATCCGGATATGCGTGAGCATGGTGCTAAGACGGATGAATGGCCAGAGATATATAAACGTGTCGAGGAGGCCAATATTTTAGTTTTAGCCGGACCAATCTGGTTGGGTGACAATAGCTCAATGACAAAGAAGATTATTGAGCGGCTATATGCTTGCTCGAGCTTGCTAAACGATCAAGGCCAGTATGCCTATTACGGCAAGGTTGGCGGTTCTTTGATTACTGGCAACGAAGACGGCATAAAACACTGTACGATGAACACACTTTATAGCTTGCAGCACTTGGGGTGCACCATTCCACCGCAGGCTGATGCCGGTTGGATAGGCGAGGTCGGTCCCGGCCCTAGTTACGGCGATAAACAAGACGATGGCAGCATTGCCGGGGTAGACAGCGATTTTACCAATCGTAATACTACTTTCATGACCTGGAACCTAATGCATCTGTCCAAGATGCTTGAAGATAACGGGGGCATTCCGGCCTATGGCAATCAGCGTTCTAAATGGGACGCAGGTGCCCGCTTCGACTTCGAGAACCCCGAGTATCGTTAAGCTGTTATACTTTTATTAATGAATGAAAAGACAAATATTGGCATTTTTCCTAAGGATTTTTTCTGGGGAGCCAGTACGGCCGCTCATCAAGTTGAAGGCGGTACCGCCAACCAGTGGAGTGTTTGGGAACTAGCCCATGCTAAAGAATTGGCCCAAACTGCCCGTCAAAGTTATGGGCGTTTGCCAATCTGGGATGAGATTAAAACCTTAGCCGAAAAACCGGAAAACTATGTGTCTGGTAAAGGCGTTCAGCATTATCAACGCTACAAAGAAGATTTTGATCTTGTTAATCAGCTAAACCTGAATTCATTTCGGTTTGGCATAGAGTGGTCGAGGCTTGAGCCCGAAGAAGGTAGCTGGGACGAAATAGCCATCGAGCACTACCGCGATTACATTGCCGAACTTAGAAAGCGTGGTATTGAGCCGTTCTTGAATATCTGGCACTGGACGTTTCCAACCTGGTTCGATGACAAAGGTGGCTTTGAAGATAAAGCCAACCTCAAATATTTTGAACGTTTTGTGCAAAAAATTGCTGATGAATATATAGACGATATAACTTACGTAATTACGCTCAACGAACCCAATGTCTATGCTACTTTTGGGTATGTGACTGGTGAATGGCCGCCTCAAAAGAAAGGGAAGCCACTGCAATTTATGAGAGTCTATTGGCACCTTGTACTGGCACACCGAAAGGCGTACCAAATTCTTAAAGCAAAAAAACCAAGTTTACAAATTGGAATTGCCACACAGCTAGCGAATATTCAAGCCAAGCGGCCACATAATTTCTTTGACGAACTTTCCACTAAAATAATGCGCTATGGCTGGAACTGGTGGTTCCTACGACGAATTCGTAAGTACCAGGATTTTGTTGGCTTCAACTATTACTTCACCGATTACTACACAGGACTACTTAGACGGGAGAATCCGCAGGTGCCAATTAGTGATGTTGGGTGGTACATGGAGCCAGAAGGTCTTTATCCGTTGCTACTAAGGACCTGGGCGCATTTTAAGAAGCCAATCTTTATTACCGAAAATGGTTTAGCCGATAGCCATGATGAGTACCGTCGCTGGTGGATAGAAGAAAGCATTGTGGCCATGGAGCGGGCTATTAGTGAGGGAGTAGAACTGAAGGGTTACTTCCATTGGAGTTTGCTTGATAATTTTGAATGGAAGTTTGGTTGGTGGCCTAAATATGGACTTATATCCGTGGATAGAGCACATGACATGAAACGCACCATTAGACCAAGCGCTAAATGGCTAGCTGAAACTCTGGCTGACTGGAAGAAATAGGCCAGTCCATCTAGTTGACAAAAAGCATAAGCTTTGCTATAATATAATTTGTTATGGATAAAATAGAACAAGAAGCAGCTCGTTTTCGAGGACGTCACAGTCGCTGGACCCGCGCAAAGGTAGCGGTTGGGCGAGTTAATGTTGATCCAACAAACGGTTTCGAACTATTAGATATTCCCGATCATGAGGCAGAGAGAAGGGGTAAATCACGACTTATCAAGACCGCCGTGGCTGGCGTTGCAGCCGTTGCGGCTGTGGCAGGCTTAAACTTTCTGAAGAATGATGTTGATACGCAGTCACAATATCGCGCCAGAATTGATAACTGTGCAAAAAACCTAGCTAAACACGACGTAAAAATCAAAAGAGGCCCCGATGGTGTGCTCCTAGTAGCGCCGGAAGACTTAGGAGTAGTTAACGCATGCGAAATCGCTGGCGGTGACATAGACGACGCTAGTCGCAATCTTGGACAAGCTAATGCTACCATTGCACACGTTGCTTCTGAGCCTGCTCCTCGCCAACAAGGCGACGAATAAGCTCTAGCGTTGATAAAAGACACATACACACCACATGTTGTGTTCAGAATAAGAATATGGTGAAACTGTGGAAAACTACCTTACGAATAGGGTAGTTTTCTGTATAAAAGCACTTGTAGTGGGTAACCGTGGGTTGTACACTCTTGTTAGTGGGTAAACGTGGGTAAACCCATCGACCAACTCGCATAAAGCCAGTTGGACGCCAACAAAAACAAACATCCCAAGTAAATTAACGAGAGCAATGGCTACGGTAGACTATTTCCAAAGGAGACTCGACGATAAACATCGGTTAACCATACCGACTGAACTTCGTGACGAGTTTGCCAGCGGGGTAGTTATAACCCGTGGCTTCCAAAGCTATTTGCACATGTATCCCAAATCTATTTGGGACGAGCAAGTCGAACCGGCGCTGCAAGGTAATATCCTAGACGAGCGCACGGCCGATTTAAACGTGCAATTTCGCAGCGGTAAGATAGACAGCGCATTGGATGGCAAGCAAGGCCGCATTACGCTAGATACCGCATTGCTTGAATTTGCCGGCATTGACCGTGTGCTGAAAGCAACGCGGGCCGGGCGTTATTGGCGCATCGAAGCCGCCTGAACTTGGACCAAGTACTTTAACAATCTAGTAAACAGTTAGAACCACCTCGTGCGACACAAAAGCAGAGAGGTTAGCTAACTGGCAGTCAACAAGTGGATAAAAGGTAACCACTTTAAAAACCTTCGTACTTTAGTCAAAAAAACACCTCCCAAAACTCCACCTCACACATAAGTCTCTCAAACTTTGTCTTAACCAGTGGAAGATGTCCTAAGGGCAACCTTACTAGACTTCTCTCGCATACGGGCTAAGACATACAAAAACAAAAACCCCAAAAAAACAAAAAAGTTGACTGCTAGTTAGGTGATCTCACAAAAAATAAAAGCTCACCAAAACAAAAACAAAAGTGACGGTTCAAAAAACAAACCATGTCCCGGTACTACTTAAGGAAACCATCCAGTATCTGGCACCGCATCACGGTCAAACGTACCTTGATGTTACAGCCGGTTACGGTGGACACGCTCAAGCAGTATTGGAAGCCTCACAAAGCGCAGCTACGCTGATTGATCGCGATAAAACAGCGGTTGATCACCTGCGCCAACTATTTAAAGCCGACGTCGAGATAATCCATAGCGATTTCTTGCACGCCAGCCAGACCTTAGCTGAACAGGGTCGACAATATGACATGATTTTGGCAGATTTGGGCGTTTCGTCACTGCACCTTAACACTATCAGCCGCGGTTTTTCATTCAGTCATGAAGGACCCTTAGATATGCGTATGGATCAAAGCCAAGCACGTAGTGCCTTAGAGGTTGTGAACCAGAGTAGTCAAGCAGAGCTTAGTGCCTTGCTCAAAGACTACGGCGAAGAGCCTAAGGCAGAGCAAATGGCCCGCGAGATTGTAAGATCTCGACCATTTACAACCACTACGCAACTGTCTTTAGTCGCAAAAAAAGTCTGGCCTGGTCATAGCCGGGTTCATCCAGCTACTCGCTTATTTCAAGCAGTTCGGATAGCCGTTAATGACGAAATAGGGCAGCTAGAGAAAGCTTTGCCAATCTGGCTTAAGCTTTTGAAACCTGACGGACGTCTAGTAGTCATTAGCTTTCATAGCTTGGAAGACCGTGTTGTCAAACTGTTTTTGCAAGACTACGGTGGCAACACATACGATGCGCCACTAAGAACTTTGACCAAAAGACCGATTACGGCTGATACAAAAGAATTAGTTTCTAATCCGCGAGCCCGCAGCGCCCGGTTGCGTGCCGCAGTGAAAATAAAAATCAATCCGCCAAAAAGCTCCAATGGAACTTAGGCGGACAAGGGGAAGGAGAACTAATGCCAATTCAGGTTAAAAGTTCTTCCCGAGCCTATAAGGTTCGCGTCCGCGTTTTATAGCGCATAAGCGAGCCGAAAAAGCTCAAAAGGGTGCGGTGCTTAAAAACACCGCACCACCAGCAACAAAAATAAAAACACAAATATAAAAAGGAAGACATGACCTACTCAAGTTCTCTCGCATTAGGCCGCCAGCGCTTTAATCAGCGTGGTCAAAATGCTATAACTTTTCGCAGTGCCCAGACCAAGCTAGGCCCAGTCAGCAATACTGTTGCCCTCGTCATTCTAGCCTGCTTATTAGGACTACTCTATTTAACGCAAGTAACCAAGACCAACGCGTTCGGTTACCGTATAAGTAACTTGAAAACTGAAGCTAGCAAGCTCCAGCAAGAGCATGACCAACTAGAGGTGACATCGGCTCGCCTGCAAGCGCTTGACCGTGTTAAGGATAGTGCAGTTGCGAAAAATTTGGCCACTGTTTCACCTAGCAAAACAGTTCAAAACTAACTAGGGGAGGGGCATGCGCCCGGTTCATAACATTCCGACTAGCTCTAATACGTTGTCGCGCGTCCGCTTCTGGTACGCGCTTCTATTATGTATTATGGGCGTTTTTATTCTCCGGCTATTTTACCTACAAGTTATTCGTCACAATTATTATCGGCAGGCGGCACTCCATGCCCAACTAAGGCAATATGAGATTCCGGCTGCCCGCGGCATTATTGCAGCACACAATGGTGATGAGATAACTCCCTTAGTACTTAATGAGGTGCGCTACACGCTGTATGTAGATCCTAAATATATAAAGGATGCTCACGCAACAGCGCTTAGCTTAGCCGATGTGACGGGCGGCAACGCTAATGAATATGAATCGGCCATGAAAGCTGACAGCCGTTACAGTATTCTGGCCAAAAAACTACCCCAAGATCAAAAAGATAAAGTCGCTGCTCTTAAACTAAAAGGAGTGGGGCTGCAGGAGCAATCATATAGGACCTATCCGCAAAACAGTCTCGCAGCTCAGCTACTTGGTTTTGTGAATGATGATGGCAAAGGCACCTACGGCATAGAACAGGCCCTCAACAAGTCTCTAGGGGGTACCCCGGGTCAACTAAAAGCCATTACTGATGCACAGGGCGTGCCATTAGCTGCTAATCGTGACAATATTGAAATTGCCCCTAAGACCGGCGAAAAAGTTGTCTTGAGCATTGACCTTGGCCTGCAACGGCAGCTGGAAGATATTTTGAAGAGTGGGCTAGACCACGCCATATCACAGTCAGGCGGTGCTTTAATTATGGATCCTAACACCGGCGCCATTAAAGCCATGGCCAATTATCCTACCTACAGTCCGGCTGACTATTCAAAAGTATCAGATCCAAGCGTATTTACTAATGGGACTGTAAGCGCGCCATTAGAAGTCGGTTCCAGTATGAAACCTTTAACATTGGCAGCGGCACTGGACAAAGGTGCCGTTAAACCGGGGCAGACGTACTATGACCCCAGTCATTTTACAATTGACGGGCATAATATTACCAATATTGAAGAGGATGGTGGTGCGGGCACTAAGAGCCTGGCCGATATTATTCAGCTCTCGCTTAATACCGGAGCAACCTGGTTGCTAATGCAAATGGGCGGTGGTGAAGTGAACCAGAAAGCCCGCGTTACTTGGCACGATTACATGGTTAATCACTACCAATTTGGTAAAGCGACTGGTATTGAGCAGGGTTACGAATCAGGTGGTACCATTCCTGACCCCCTCAATGGCTACGGTCTAAATATTCAGTATGCTAACACTGCTTTTGGCCAGGGTATGACTGCGACATCGCTACAAATGGCAGGGGCCTTATCGAGCGTAGTTAATGGTGGAACTTATTATCAGCCGCATCTGGTTGATCAATACATAGATGAAAGCGGTAAAAAGACAAATGTTCAACCAAAAGTTATCAAAAATAATGCGGTAAGTAGCACGGTTAGCACACAAGTGCGGGATATTATGGCCTACAGTTTTAACAAGAATCACGTTTTATATGGCATGCCCAGTTTACGTGATGCATACACAATTGGTGGCAAAACCGGTACCGCCCAAATTGCTAACCCGGCTGGTGGCTATTATGAAAACAAATATAACGGTACATTTATTGGTTTTGTTGGTGGCGATAAGCCCCAGTACGTTATTGTGGTACGGGTAAATGAGCCAAAAATTGGTGGTTACGCTGGTTCCAAAGCAGCGGCTCCGGTTTTTGTTAGCTTAGCCAACATGCTGATTGATAGTTACGGTGTAACACCGAAAGCTCATTAAGCTATATAATACTAGGAGTTACTATGTCACAAACCATTAACATTATCGTCGAGAGCAATACACTTATCCGCATTCTACTGCTTGCTTTTGCTAGCTTCTTACTCAGCATGATAATAACGCCTATCTATACGACACTGGCATACAAGCACCAGTGGTGGAAGAAGCCGCGCGACCAAGCTGTTAGTGGCGAAAAAGCCGTAGTTTTTACCAGCTTGCATGCTGAGAAACACAAACGCCATATTCCAACTATGGCTGGGCTCATCTTTGTAGTTGCAGTAAGTGTTGTAACCCTGATAGCTAACTTAAGTCGTGGTGAAACTTGGTTGCCTTTAGCGGCTTTTGTTGGCGCCGGAATGGTTGGCTTGCTTGATGACATTATTAATATTCGTGGTACTGGAGAGGGAATTGCCGGCTTACCGACAAAACTTAAGTTATTACTGACGACTTTAATCGCCTTAATTGGTGGCTGGTTCTTTTACTTCAAACTTGATGTGTCTCATATTCAGATACCGCTAGGAGGATCTCTTCATATTGGGTGGTTAATTATTCCCTTATTTGTACTGGTTGTAGTGGCGACAGCTAACGCCGTAAACATGACAGATGGTCTTGACGGACTAGCTGGTGGACTAACGGCGATTGCCTTTGGCGCCTATGCAGTAATTGCCTTCCTAGAGGGCCGCTACGGCATCAGTGCGTTTTGCATGAGTATTGTTGGTGCCTTGTTGAGCTACACTTGGTTTAATATCTATCCGGCGCGTTTCTTTATGGGTGATGTTGGCTCTTTTGCCTTGGGCACTGCTTTGGGCGTGGTTGCAATGCTTACAGACACCGTCGTGCTGCTACCGATTATTGGCATTGTATTTGTGGCAGAGGCAGGGTCGGTGGTGATCCAGCTGATACACAAACGACTTTATAATGGACGCAAGCTTTTTAAATCATCGCCTATCCATCACCACTTTGAGGCAAGTGGTTGGCCGGAAACAAAAGTTACTATGCGTTTTTGGACTTTGGGACAGGTAGCAGCTGTGGTTGGTCTAATGTTATTTATTCTAGGGCGCTATCTATGAATTCGATCCGTCGGCCGGCTTATCTGAGTCGCGTGAATCAGCGTCGTCACCGTCCTGATTACTGGCTGTTATTACTCAGCGTTGTTTTATTGGCTCTCGGTTTAATAGTGGTCTATACAATTGGTCCAGGTTTGGCCGCTCAACACAATGTCGGTGATAACTATTATATTAATCGCCAGTTAGTTGCAGTTCTATTAGGTATCGGTACTTTTGCGTTGTGCGCTTTTCTGCCGCTGGAGATTTGGCCCAAATTAGAAAAGCCCTTGCTGATTGCTTCCGGTTTAGCGGCGCTTGCGGTGCGTGTTTTTGGCGAAGAGATCAATGGTGCCTACCGTTGGATACATGTTGGTGGCCTGTCGTTTCAGGCTGTTGAGCTTATTAAATTTACTTTTGTGATATGGCTAGCCGGTTTTTTGGTGGCGCGTCTGCGTGAGGGTACGCTTAATGATGTAAATCGCAGCTTTAAACCGCTTCTAATAGCGCTAGGCATAGTCGGGATAGTTGTGGCCAAGTTACAGAGTGATCTTGGTTCCACCGGCGTATTGGTGGTAGTCATGGCGGCCATGGTTTATGTGGCAGGGTTGGAGTTAAAGCGGGTAATGATGATTGGCGGGGTGATACTAATCGGTACTATGCTGCTGATTGCTTCAAGCGGCTATCGCCGTGGTAGGGTACAAACTTTTTTGCATCCAGAAAAGGATTGCCAGGATAGTGGGTATCAGGCTTGTGAGGCGCTTATATCGGTCGGTTCTGGGGGCCTGTTTGGTCTAGGTCTTGCTAAAAGCGTCCAGGCATACGGTTACCAGCCTGAGGCTGCCAATGATTCGATATTTGCAATCTATGCTGAAAAATTTGGCTTTTTAGGCGTGACTATTTTGCTTGGTTTATTTATGGCCTTCTTTGCTAGACTTAAGCGGGTTATTGAACAGGCACCTGATGATTATAGTCGACTAATTGCTACCGGCGTTTTAGCCTGGTTAAGCACGCAGGCCATAATTAATGTTGGTGCCATGGTTGGACTACTGCCACTTAAGGGAATTACGCTGCCATTTATCAGCTACGGTGGCACCAGCATTATATTTGTAACGGCCGCAATTGGCTTAGTTTTTCAAATATCCCGTTACACCAGTTACGAGACACCACGAAACCGCGAGGAGCGCACCTATGGTCGGAACCACACCGCCCGCTACGTCGACCGACGCGTCTAAGCCTCCTTTAACCATTATTTTGACTGGCGGTGGTTCAGGCGGACATATCATCCCAATACTTGCCGTGGCCAAGTCAATAAAGCAACAGCTGCCGGCCAGCCATCTTATATACGTGGCGCGTAAAGGTGATAAATTAGGTGACCTGGTTACGGTAGGGGATATTTTCTCTGATATTAAGCTAATTAATGGTGGCAAATGGCGTCGTTATCATGGAGAAGGTTGGCGCCAGATTTTTGATTTTAGTACTCTTGCCCTTAATGTACGTGATTTATTTCGAGTTTTGCAGGGAACAATTCAAAGCTGGCGCTTACTGGGCCAAACAAAGCCCGATGGCGTCTTTATCAAGGGTGCTTACGTTGGCGTTCCAATTGGTTGGGCCGCCCGTCTTAAACGCGTTCCTTATGTGACGCTTGATCTGGATGCCTTACCAAGTCTAGCCAATCGTATTATTGCCAAACATGCTGCGGCCCATGCTGTTGGCATGCCTAAGGAGCTATACAGCTACCCATCAGAAAAAACATTTTACGTCGGTATTCCTATTGCCGAAACATTTACATTAGTCACGCCCGCTCAGCAGGCTGCCTTTCGTGAAGAGCTTGGGCTTGGTGAGTACGAACATATTATTGTGGCTACTGGGGGCGGATTGGGGGCCGACCGGCTCAATATGGTGCTTGCTCAGCAGGTTCCGGATCTAATTAAGCAGTATCCCAAACTGGCACTGGTGCATGGCGTCGGTAGAGATCATGAAGTCAAAATGAATCAGTTTTATGACGACACAATTGAATCAAGCAAACGACAACAAGTTATCGTTAGAGGTTTTATAGAAAATATGTATCAGTACACCGGGGCAGCCGATGTGGTGGTGGGTAGGGCAGGGGCGACCAGTTTAGCGGAGCTTGCTGCCCAGGGAAAGGCTACTATTGTTGTACCTAATCCGTTTCTGACAGGTGGACATCAGCTCAAAAATGCTGATCAATTAGCAGCCCATGGTGCTATTAAAGTAATTCATGAGTCAGAGCATAGCGGGGAAGAGCTAAAGCAAAGCTTGATTGAGTTGATCAATTCTGAGGCCGAAAGAATGCGTCTAGGCGCTACTCTTCATAACTTTGCTCATCCGGAAGCCGCTGACCACCTGGCCCAACTTTTAATAAAAACTTTTAACCAAAAAGATCATGAAACTCAGGCGCAATAAAGATTCATTACGAGAGCGTAATACGGCAGCGGGCCGGCGTGGTGTTTTTTCGTATTACGCTAGCCGCTCTAACGATAGTACTAGCACCGGGAGGGCAGGGCGAGCACCACTAAAACAACGCTGGCACTATTTGCCATCCTTATTTGCGGCCATTGCGGTTGGCGTAAGCTTAGTCTACATTCTGACATTAGATACTAATCCCAAGATGGCGCTGGCCAATACGCAACAAGGTGTTGGCTTGCGAAGCCCGCAGACTTATCAGCAAGCGTCCCAAAAACTATTGCGCGCTTCGTGGTTTAATCGTAATAAACTCACGGTTGATACGGGGCGAGTTGAGCGTGAGCTAAAGAAACAGTTTCCAGAACTCAGCGAAGCAGCCGTTACGCTACCACTATTGGGACACCGGCCAGTTGTGGAGCTGGCTGCTGTGCAATCTAGCTTACTACTGGTGACCCAGACTGGTCGCTTCATCATCGCAACTAATGGTAAGGCAATCACCGCCGCCGCTGATACCAACGCTAAAGACTTGCCGATTGTCAACGATAGCAGCGGGCTGAGTGTGCAAGCCGGCACTGTTGCCTTGCCGGCTGCCCAGATTAGCTTTATTGAAGCCTTAACTACTCAGTTTAAGCTACAAAAACAAGCCATTCAAAGCATGACGCTGCCTGCTGTACCTAATGAGGTTCAAGTTCGCCTTAACGGTATCGGCTACTTTATTAAGTTCAATACGGCTCTTGATGCCCGTCAGCAGGTCGGTACGTACCTGGCCGCTAAACAGAGACTAGATAGTGATCATATAACACCTAGTGAGTATATGGACCTTCGTGTCGAAGAAAAAGCCTTTTACAAATAGATCATCTTGCATCGCGCCAGCCTGCCATCCAGATTAACTGGCCGTACCGCTGGTGCTCTTGGCGCATTACGACGTCAGCCGTTCCAGTACTCATTCATCGTATTTCCCATACGCCTCACTCCGTGCTTCACAGCTTCCTTGTACTGCATCCAAGTGCAAGCGATCTATTATGTAAAAGTAACAGGGTGGGGCAGAAGCGAATACTTTGGTGCGAAAAGGTTTGCAAGCGCCACAGGCGAGAACGTTAGTGAACCCTGTAGAGCGCCTTTGAGCAGCCAAAGTATGAGCGCACACTCCCTACTACTCTTCCTCATGTTCGTAAATTGTTCATTTTACATAACTTTGATTTATATCACAAAAAACTATACTAACATATCCAAATAGGTAAATGTC
>CAZSHK010000015.1:4514-17862 GCA_964606965.1 uncultured Candidatus Saccharibacteria bacterium | reverse complement strand
AGAGCTATAGAAAGCAAAAAAGCACCAGCGATTGCTGATGCGTTTTTGGTGGAGCACCTCGAAAAAAGTTCACCCCTCATTGTTGAAGAAATAAGGAGATGGAGGTATTTACTCTGGGATGATTGGATTGACTATAAAAGAGAGAAAGAACGAATCAAGAAGTCGTCAGTCCCTGATGCCTTTCACCCCACAGCATAATAGAGCAATCTCAAAGTATTCATATATTATTTAACTATGAAGGATTATAATCCCGAAGCTGATGATATAACAGACAAAGTAAAGTCTTTAATTCACATCATCTTTAAAGAATATCAATCGCTTGGGGACATACCTAAAGATGATAGTTTTAAGGGAGCAGCTTGGATAGCCTTTCACTTAAATTACGACTATTTTCATGCAGCAAGAGATGAGCTGATAAAGAATAGGGTGCTAAGCGCTGGATCACTAGTCAGGACTAACTTTGAGAATGTCGTTGATTTATTTTACATTTATACTTCACCCCAAAAATCTAGACAGTATGCTGACGCATATGTGAAAAGTATGTATGGCTTAAATAAGTTGATTGCACAAGCCAGACTCCAGTCTATGGATGAAGTCAGTAGCAGTAGATTGTTGAAAAAGGCCAATCCTTGGACACGTACGAACATTGAACAGAGGATGGAGTATGTAGGTAAATCCATGACAACAACATATGATATGCTTTCATATTTTTCGCACCCTAATCCTGCTTCCATCTTATATATGGGTCAACCGGCTTTGAAGAAAGGTCAAATAAATCTACTTAAACAATCAAATTGTATTAACGCATTACACCTTATTCGTTTGGTGTTGAACCACTCTGATATAACGAAGGTAACTCATTCAGATACAGATGTTTTGTTTGAACGACTCGGACTCGGATTCAGTAAAAATCCTTAATCGTGTCGCACAATGCTGAATGCACGACACCTCTGACAGGGGTGGCAGCAACAAATTTTGATAATACGGTTTGTCAAATTTTTCACTACCCCTGTTAAAAAACTTACTACATAATAATGAATTAAATGTCCCGTACGCTCCCGAAAGGAACACGTTTAATAATGATTTGCTCCATGTTAGCCATTGTGGCTGGTATCACAGAGTATTCACCATAACGATCGTTTAATTTATCGGCAGCTCTTGCCAGGGACCTGGTATCCAAGCGTGTGCCATCAAACAACCCCGTTTGTATTGGAGTTGCAGGAATTACATCGAAAACTACGATGTGTATATGCGTAACTTTTCCTGGAAACTTCACATCTCGAAGTAACCGAACCGCATGCATGTATATTTCCTGTGTTGAGTAAAGCAAGGATTTTGCTCGTTTGCTTTTGCCCCACCATTGACCCGTATCAAAACTGAGCCATAGGCCCAACCCTTGTGCTTGATAGTCGTGTTTACGCAACCGGCGGCCTGTTTTTTCGCAAAGTTTCATGATGAGTCTGGCAACTTCGTCAGGGTCTTTGGTTTTTTGACCAACGGCGTAGTCGTTACCAAAACTTTTAACCCCAAACTTAGCGGAATCAATTTCATAACCTCTCAGCCTCAAAAACCAATAATAGCCAACGATGCTTTTGAATATTTCATTTTTTAGTTTAAAGACGGGTGCTTCGAGAAAGTCCAAAGGTGTATAGATACCGGCTAGGTTAAGACGTGCTTGGTAGCGGTAATTAATTCCAGGTAAATCAAGCAGGTCTAGTTGACCGTATATACTCCATACGTCCTCACCCTTAATCACATTTAGTCCATCGGGCTTATCCAAACCGGCAGCGACCTTGGCTAAAAACCGGTTAGGTGCAAGGCCAATATTCACGGTTACATATTCTCCAAGCGACTCTTTGATGTCTCGTTTGATCTGATAACCAACATCTATTAAACTTCTACCTTCCTGTACGGCTCTAGAGCCCTTAAAATCAACAACAAATTCGTCAACACTCTTAGGTGTAACTTCATTTGTGTAGCGCTCAAGAACAGCCCTAAAGCGTCTGTGTGCATCGTAATACTTCTCGGGATCGGGCATCATAATGATGATGTCTTTATCTATCTCTCTGGCTTCATGAACCCGCATCAATTTGATGCCTTTTCGCTTGGCCTCGTAAGACGACGCAATGATAAACCCCTTCGGAGTATCGTACGCAGCAATGCCAACCGGTTTATTTCGTATCAGGCGGTTCGCCTGTTGCTCGATAATGGCATAACAACTATTGAGGTCTATGTGCATTGTCAGAGGCTCGTCGTCATTAATTCGCAAGTCCATCGTGAATCGCCTCCAGTGTCCAGTGTAAATTACTGCTATTCAGTCGAAGCCGGAACCAAAGTGTTTCGTCTTTGTCGACCAGTTCATAGATATGCTGCCTGTCTTGACCTTCCATAAAGCTGTGGTAATAATCTACCTTGCCCAGGGAGTAATCTTTACTCTGCCAATGTAATAGATACGGCACAGCCTGCTTTTGCCGAGCGCTGTAGTACATAACAACGCTGACTTCTTGGTTTATTTTCTCTTTCATCACGAACTCCTAGTACAATTAATTTAATGTGTGGACGCTATACCCTAAACAAAAAGGCAGACGATATTGCTAAACGGTTTAACTTAGCCAGTATTCCTAAGGATTTGCGGGAAAACTATAATGTTTCACCATCTCAAGTGATGCCGGTAATCATTGAAGACGAAAAGGGCAAACGTGTTGTTGAACCTATGGTGTGGGGTATCCACCGCAAGCTCTTTCTAAACGGCAAAGTAGTCGAAAAAGAGATTATTAACTCGAAAGCCGAAAAGGCCTTTGATAGATTTTGGAAAAAAACCGTATTGAGTCATCGTTGCCTAATTCCTGCCACCGGATTCTATGAATGGAAGCGTATTGATGATGTGAAGACACCGTTCTTTATTCACCCTAAACAAATGGAACTATTCGCATTTGCCGGCATCTGGGACACCTGGAAGAATGAAGCCGGCCAAGAAATTAAGACTTACTCAATCATGACCACTGAGCCTAACAAAGAAATGAGTGGCATTCACAATAGAATGCCCGTAATACTACATAAAGAAGACGAATCTTCTTGGATTGAGCCATCAAACGATGAACCCGATAAGCTAGGAAAGCTTCTGTTCCCGTTCGAAGACGGTAGTTTAGAGATGTATGAGGTGAGCAGGGCCGTAAACAGTCCTAGAAGTAACGATCAATCGTTATTAGATCCAGTTGCTGCTTAGAGAGGATGCCACCTTGTTAATAAGTCTGAACGTGGATGGCTGTTAGCTCATACGCTCATGACTAATGATGATTATATGCTTTGTTTTTTATTAACAAAGCACTTTGATTAATACTGCTGATAAATTTGTGGGGTGCTAAATAAGCTTGACGCAAACAAACTCCAGGCTAACCACCAAATCAAAACAAAAAGTACACTAATAGCTACTTGATGCTCACCAAGTTTTCTATCTATTTTTGTGTCCTTAGTAAGGTAAACTATTCCTAAAATAAGCCCGACGAGCGGAAGTATTACGACAATAAGTGTGATTGTCGCATATGATTTATGACTGGATGCTTTAATTATTTTTTAGGTGGTTGTTTCATTCAAAACTTCTCAAGCTGTTTCTTTTAGATGGTTTGTAATGCCATTGAAATAAAGCTGTGCATCCTTTGACGCTTCACCATTAACCTCGTAGTATTCCCCATCTAACATTCCCGTATATTTTAAGCTTACCCTGTTTCCATTAAAGCCCGCTGCAATTATTTCATTGTACGGAAGCGAGATCACATTATCGTTACCTATAAAAATAAATCTGCGATTAGTGAGGATCATGCTGCCACTATCAATTAGCTGCGTCGAGCTTATGGTCTTCTGGGTAGTAGTGGACTGGTTTTTACTTCCCGCTGTGGCGGCGCCTGCAACGGCACCAAGAGGACCTAGTAGTACACCACCAACTACTGCACGTCTAACAATATGTTTCTTCTTACTTTTACCTACAATCTCTTGCACTACATGTTTTACTGATGCCATTCGCTGCGCACCGAGCTCCACATATGCTATTTCACCAGAAGACAAGTTTGTATTAACTTTAATGGGCAGTATTTCGCCTTTTAGAATTTTTTGTTTTCTTGTCTCATCTTCTTCAGCTAGCTTAGCCTCTTCCGCCTTTTGTAATGCTAGCTTTTCTTGATGTTTGCGATACTCATCACTAACAGCATCACTAGCTTTCTTGCTAACATCCTTTATTTTGTCGAAAAGTGACATTGCTCTTCCTCGCTTTGGGGTCATTATAGCACTCGAATGTTGTTGGGATTCAGCAAGGCCTATACTAATAGATCCGTCAAAAATAGGTGTGATAAATAAAGGAACTTGTACCTTTAGCGAAATAGCCCAGTGATACAATCATTTTATGAGCCAAACAAGTTCAGGTGGCGGATTAATTGGCACGATCATTTTTCTTGCTATTTGCTGGTGGGGATACAATCATTTTATAAATCATCACTACGACAAAGCCTGGTGGAGTGGTAGTGAAAGTCAAAAAGTTTGCGTGGTTCACAATCCAACTAATGATAACTGTTATAACCTGACTGTTTATGCGAGCGAGGGGCTAGTTCAGCAAATTAACTTTCCCAATGGTGGCTTTGTGGGAATTATGAGCCAAACCTGCGGCAAAGCCGTTACGTTTGAAGGTCGCTTCTGTGATGTAACAGACAACCAGAACCGAGATTGGCAAATAAACAGTAACTAGTTATTTACTTTTTTAAAAATATGAGTATTAATGAAAATAGGAAAATTCATACAGATGGCAATATATAAAGACAAGGAATTCGAAGCGTTTATTCACATTTTAAAAAGTGGGCAAGTACATTTTTGGATTCAAATAGCAGAAGTCTTAGGTATAGATAAAAACACTATTACTGCATGGAAAAAGTTGCCTGCTTCCCAAAACGCCATAGCTCAAGGGTTAGAAAACGCTTTAGAAAAGATGGAAACTTCAGGCAAAAATGACTGGAGAATGTGGGAAGCAAAATTAAAGATGCTTGGTCTAGGAAAGTCAGATTCACAGGCATTTTTATTCAACGATCCTCGCAAAATTATTTTGCAAAAATATGATCTTGATACTTCCAAACACATTTCAAGATCTTAGTTATTTTTAACAACCTACTACAACATATATAAGAAGTTAATTTTACAAAGTTATTTACTAAATTCACGAAGTGTTGTAAAACCGTAGAATACCCCTTATGCGAGATTTTGCATGAGGGATTTTTTAATTCAAAAGTCTGATTTCGACAATGCAGATCTTGAGGAGTTTTGCTTATGGCTATATGGTATCTATGAGGAGATAGATTCTAGCAACAATTAGCATTTAGTTAACGGGAGCGCTCGGCATGTCACTTACTACCACAACTCGAAAATACAAACGGCAGTCCAAATACGCTCATGCCGAGCCGTTCCCTTGGACTGTCGCTTATATATTTGAGGTTGTGCGATGAAAAAAGCGATCGCACTTTATAGGGTTTCTACATATCGTCAAAGTGTGGAAGGTCACAGTTTGGATGCTCAAGAAGAAAGGGTTATTAAGGCAGCTGCTTTTTGGGAGGCTACAATAGTCCGCCACTGGCGTGTTGATGCTTCGAGTAAAGTCGGTAAGAACTTAGCTAGAAAAGACCTACGAGAGGCCCTGGCACATTGTAAACAACATAAAACGGATTATTTTATTATCGATGAGGTAGACCGATTTATGCGAAGTATCGATGAATATTATTGGTACAAAGTTGAATTCAAGAAGGTTGGGACAAAACTGATGTTTGCCTCTCAGCCAGAACTTAGTGAAGAAGGCCAATTCGCAAAACTAAGGGAGTTGCTAGCAGTTTACGAAGGAGAGGCTAGTAACGCAGAGCGTAGTCGAAAAACAATAGATAAGATGAAGGCTAGAATTGCACAAGGCTATTATCTGTCACATCCGCACGCTGGATATATGAAGTCTGATATACCAGGACTTCATATACCTGATCCTACCCGCTTTGATTTATTGCGAAAAGGCGGCCAACTTATCATTTACGAACAATATACAGTGTCCCAGGCAGTACGCTGGATGAACGACAATGGGTATCGCACTATTGGTGGTCAAAAGTTAGACGTAAGTCATTACATCGAGTTTACCGTGGATCGCTATTACTGCGGGAAAATTGATATTCAATCTAGGGGCTGGCCAAAGGATATAGACGGACGCCATACGGCAATGTTTTCCGAGCGAGAACATAAGTTATTAGCACTGGTCTTTAAAAAGCGTAACCCTCGCCTACGACGCAAGCATAACCCCGATTTCCCTTTAGCAAATATCCTCCGACATCAGGAATGTAGTGGAAAAGGTGGCTGCGAAAAGTTTGCTGGCCATAATTTTAATAGAGGTAGAAGAAAAAGTGGCACACAGCGAAAGCTTTTGCCTGTTTATGATTGCAGAGGTTGCAGACAACGAATACGACGAGAGAAAGTACACCTGGCCTTTTCCGAATACCTTAGTACCCTCTCCTTAGTTCCAGACGAAAAAACCTTCAGAGAGGCTCTAGTAAAGGTATGGGGTAAACAGCGAGGTTCACATACTCAACGCATTGCAACGCTCAACGCAAAAAAAGAAAATATTGAACTAAAAATCAGCCAAACTGCTGCTGCATTTGCAGCCGAGCCCGAGGGACCGGTAAAGCAATCGCTTCGGAAATTATTATTAGGCTACGACGTTGAGCTCGGTCAGGTGGAGGACGAAATAGCTTCAACCGAAAGCATAGAAATCGAAAGTGAAAACTTTGTTAGTTTTGCAATGAACTTCACAGCCAATATAAAAGAAAATTGGTGGGCAACTTCTTATGATAATCGAAAGAGGGGTGAACAGGTTTTATTTAATGGTGAAATCTATGCAGACAATTCTGTAAAAGTTCACACCCCCAACTTGAGCACAATTTACAGATTAGGAATAAACAAAAAAGCACTATCTAAATTAGATAATGCTCATTTGGTGGAGCTGCCGGGTACTACCCCCGGGTCCGATGGTTTAATAGTTAGTCTTCTACAGGCATAGGTCATTTAATTACTGCAAGGCATCGAAATGACCAAAAAAGCCTTACAGGTTGATTCTAAGTCTTAACCAAATGTCGAATCACGTAATTGGTGCAACCAGATGATATGACACGCCATAGCGATATCTGGCGTCAGGTTAGGCGCGCTTTAGACAATTAAGCTAAAGGTTGAAGAGCTAACGGACGAATGCTGGCAGCCAGTTTTTCAACTGATGCAGCAAAACGGTTAGCTAATCGAGTAAATGCGTTTGCAGTTACAAATTGTGCCTATAACGCTGACAAGCGACCTGCTGATCTAACCGTTAAAGTCCAACGTCGAGCTTAAAATTCAGCCCCGTAAGATGGTACTATACACTATAATAGTGCTTATGTCTAGTGGCCTACGGCTGGTTGGCCGGACTCGTTTTTCTCAAGATCTTTACGGTTAGGCAGGAAGACCGAAATACCTAAGCCCAGTGCGGTAAACATACCGGTATACAAAATGGCAGTGGCACTGGCATCAGCCGACCCTTGGTGGACAATTTTTGTAAGCTCGTTTTGCGTCTCAGACGGTAACTGGCTGGTTTCTTGCTGGTTCACTCCGCCTAGCTCTATAGAAGCCGCCTCTGAACCTAGCACACTCGCCACTTGCTGCTTAGATTCAGTTGGAATAACAGGACTTTGGTTGATACCTTTTACTAGACTACTGGCCAGTGTGGCAAGTAGCACTGAACCAATGATTGCCGAACCAAAAGATGCGCCTACCTGTCTAAGTGTGTTATTAACCCCAGAAGCTTCACCAGCCTTTTCAACTGATACAGCCGACAGTGTCATATTGCTGGCTTGGGCCATTACTAGGCCCATGCCCATCCCAAAAACAATCATTCCGGGAATAAACGTAGCTGGTGTGGCATGAGGAGTTATAGCAAAATGCAAAATTATGCTGGCGACGACCGCTAAAAACAGACCTGTCTGAATCAAGCGTTTTGGCGTAATGTACTTGCTGAGAAAAGCTGAGCCAGGGGCTACTACAAGCATGGTGGCCGACATTGGCAAAAGAGCTAGCCCTGTATGCAAGGCATCAAGGTTGTGGACTGATTGCAAGAAAACTGGAATAGCAAATATTAAGCCAGTCATGCCTAGCGACAACATGGCAATGACACTAGCACCAACAGCAAACTGGCGATTCCTAAATAAACTAAGTGAAACAAGCGGCGTGCGCCCCCTTTTTTCAATGTTGCGTTGCCACCCGGCAAAAGCCAGCAACAGAAGTGCCCCTGCCACCAGCGCAAATGGTGTCGGCGATAAAGACCCCGGCACTTGAATGCTAAAAGCCTCGAACGCAAGTTTGGCGCGCCACCAGCCATATGTTGACGATTCAATAATTCCATAAACAAACAAAAGTAGCCCAGTTGCAGACAGAAAGACGCCTAGAAAATCGAGTTCACGTCTTTCAGCCCGATCACGTGACTCGGCAATGATAAGAGAGCCCAGCAACAGAATAAGCGCTACGAATACATTAATACGGAATGCCCATCGCCAACTGTAGTGAGTGGTCAAAAAACCGCCGACAAGAGGACCGATCGCTGATGATGCGGCCGCAATACCACCCCATATACCAAAGGCTACTGCGCGGTCCCGGCCTTTGTAATTAGCCACTAGAAGTGATGCGGTCGCCGGCATCATGAGGGCCGCGCCAACACCTTCAACAACAGCTTCCCCGCCAATCATCAGGCCTACGCTGTGACTAAGCGATGTGATGAGCGAACCAATTGCAAAAATAACAGCCCCGAGCATAAACATGCGTTTGCGGCCAAACAGGTCACCTAAACGCCCCCCTGTAATCGTCAGCGCTGCTAGCGTAAGTGCGTAGGCGGTAATAACCCATTGCAGACCTTGCAAATTGGTGTGCAGATCTTGAGAAATAACTTTGAGTGACACATTCAACACCGTGGTGTCGATTACAATAATCATCAGCGCGAAGCTCAGAACTATCATCGGCAACCATTTGCGCAAACCACTTTTATACTCAGCAGCGCCAGGTGGTAGCGTTATATCTTCGATTTCAGACATAAATAATAAGCGTAATTCCTTTTATTACTCGCAAATTTTAGTGTGCTGCCGAGACCGGCGCTTCTATATCCTGACGCAACAAATGAGCCGGCGCCCGATATATTGTCAGGAACAGTATACCGCCAACGAGCACCGTAATGCCGCCGGCAAGCACGGGCACACTAATGCCGATTCCTGCCAAGTAGCCACTGAGCACTGCAGGAATAAACTGGGCAAATGATTGGACCGAAGCGTTAATGCCAAGAACTTCACCCTGAATTTTGGAATCGGCTGAGATGCTAACTAGGGCAGTCAAGTTAGCAATTGAGTTTCCTAGAAATAGCGCGAACAATGGCGTAATCCACAACAAGTCGGTCGTGCTTGTTGCTGTCAGATACATAAACAAGGTTAGGCCGGCGCCAATTAAAGTGAAACGGAGCACTTGGTGTGGTTTCCAACGGCGGGCTAAAAACGGTGTAATGAGGGCTTGTACCAGCGCAATCCAGATACCGACGTAGGCAAAGAAGTCACCGATGTTACTTGCGCTGAAATGCAGTTTGTCGATCAGCATCACCTGGAAAAATGTCTGAAAGAATGCAAAGCCGCCCCAAAACAAAAAGACTGACGGAAAGACTACGCGCAGCCCGGGATAGGACATGGCAGTCACAATATTACGAACCGACTGACTCACTCGGACCTTAACCTTACTCAGATGTTTGTGGGTTTCGGGTAAGAGGAAAATAATTAGCAAGAAGTTAATGAAACTTAAAATAGCCGTAAACCAAAATGGCGTTGCTGGATTAAACCAATGCGGTGTATGGAATATCCCGAAAACGCTTATATTCGGCGACGCCAGCTTGGCGCCAATATAAGGTCCAAGCACAAAACCCATGCCAAAGGCGGCGCCGATCAGCGCAAACCGTTTAGCACGATCTTGTGGCGGAGTTACGTCAGCAATCACCGCTTGTGCCACGCTCAAGTTCCCTCCCGTAAGACCATCTAACGCCCGGCTGAAAAATAACAGCGGTATGTTGCCAATAATTATACCGATAGCAAACAATATATAACCAATGGCTGTACCAAAAATACTGAAGGCTAGGACGGGTTTACGCCCAAACCGGTCAGACAGTTGTCCCAGAATTGGCGTGGCTAAAAATTGCATAAATGGATAAATAGCTAGTAGCCAACCAAGCAAAATAAGGCCGCTTTGATAGGTCCAACCGGCTGGCAACAGATAATAGCCCGAGTGTGGATTAGCTAACAGCTGCGGTATAACCGGAATCAGAATACCAACGCCCAAAACATCAAGAAATATCGTAAATATAACAGCCGGTAATGCTCGGCCCTCAAGTTTTGATTTCTTTTTTTCCACGCTTTTCTCCTTGCTCTTCATTTTATTCTAGACATCAAATGGATGGTCACAGGCGCCGGGCTTATCTGCCCGGCAGACCTCTTGATGCATTAACCTTAACGCTTCCACCAATTGCTCCTGTTGCTTGTCGCTCAGTTTAGCAAACATAGGTGCATGATAGCCGTTTAGCACATTAAGCGCTTCACTGGTTAGTCGCTCGCCTTTGTCGGTAAGAACCGTTATGTGCTCACGACGGTTCTGTTCGCTGCGTCGGCTTGTTAATAGCCCCTGATCGTGCAAGAGCTTGATTTGCCTACTAATGCTGGCCTCGGTTTGACCTAGCGCATCGGCAATGTGCCTTTGCTGCACTTGCGGATTGCGTTGCAAGACCATCAGAATCTTAAATTGTGAAAAGCCGATTCCAAGGCGTTCTTGCAAGACCTGATCCGACTGACGGGCTAGGGTAGCGGACAAGTGCTGGAGCAGATAACCAATGTTTTTGGTTGGGCGCATTTCATAACCCCCTTTCGTCACGAAAATCACCATGCCGTGTGCGTTTCGTTAGTTGTCGCGAGGAAGCGTAACTATAGTTACGATGACGACAGAAACTGACGAAATGTGCCGACAGGGGGGTTTGTAGTAGAATGCGGGTTATGTAATGCGTCCTCTGTTGCATAAGTCTCCCAATGCTTAGACTTTACTTGTTAAGTATTAACGCGTCAAGTATTTTTCCACAAGGGTAGGGGGAGTTCACAATAATGGCAAGGCCTTAGTATATAATTCTCCCCAATTTTCTAGGGACAATTGTTGTGGGCGATCCTGTGGGTTCAAACCAGCAGCCACAATAAGCTGCACGGTTTCCGCCTTCTCTTTTTGTAGACCTACACTCAAGGAGTTGAGAAGTGTTTTGCGGCGGGCGGCGAAACCCATCTTAATCAATCTGAAGAATTGTTTCTGATCAACATCTAACAAAGGTTGGGTACGCCGTTTCATGATAAGAACCTGGGAATCGACTTTGGGTGGCGGCGTAAAAAGCTTGCGTCCAATTTCCTGACCCAGCGATACTTCCCAGTAAAACTGGGCTGTTATTGATAACAGTGACATACTGCCTGGTTTAGCCGCCACTCGCTCAGCAACCTCTTTTTGTACCAACAATACGCAGCGTGCTGGCGGATTACTAGATTCTGACAAAATTCTAATTAAATGGCTGGTTAGATAATATGGAATGTTGGCGACCACTTTGTAGTCTGCCGGCATTGTAGTGAGATCAAACTTAAGAATATCCTGATTGAGTATGGTCAAGCGAACTTTATCCCGGCTGTACCAATTCTGAGCCTCTTTTTTTAGCTGATCAAAGGTGGCTTTATCAAATTCAACGGCGGTAACTTGAGCCCCAGAGGTCAATAACACCTCTGTTAGACTGCCCAACCCGGCTCCAATTTCTAAGATGTTGTCGCTTGCGGATATCGAAGCCGCTTCGACAATGCTATCTAGCGCATTGCTATCGAACAGCCAGTGTTGTCCTAACGATTTTTTTGTGGGCAGCCTTTCGTTCATGGCTTTATTGTAGCAATGCTGGCAGCCAACCGCGCTGGACGACGTCGCGATAACTCCAGCCAGCCATATCCTCTGTCTTATAGGTCCAAAAAAAATGTCCTCGCGCAGGTTGGAAGACTTTAAGTTGAGATGACGCAAAAGCGTGCATTGCTTTATCCCTCTCGTAACTATCGAGACCCCGTAAGGCCCGATTATCTAGACCCAAACTCCATTCACCAATTGTTACTGGAATGTCTTTTTGAAGTTCAGCTAAAAGTTTCGGCCAGTGGTGCAAAACAGCTTGTAGATGTCGGTGCATTGGCAAACGTGTTTGATCTTTACCAAAAGCGCGGTAAAGGTGCAGGTCAAGGAATACATTATCTAAACCCCTGAATTCACCCTGCCAGTCCTTTGGCCGAAAGGCATCGCTAAAAATAACTGTTTTGTCAGAGTGCGAACGAATTTTTTGATAGGCCCGATGATAAAATTCAACGAGTAGTTTGTGCGGTATTTTAGGACTTGGCTCATTCAGAACTTCTATCCCGGCGAGGTTGGCGTGGGTACCATAGCGTTGGCTAATCTTATCCAGCACAAATAAAGTTTGATCGATGTTAGAGGGCTCTTTATGCCAGCCTATGTCTCCCTGTCGACCACTGTGGTCATTACCATTTTGCGAACCCGGTGCTGTATGCAGATCAAGGACGATATCCAGTTGATGCTTTTCAGCTTGCTCAAAAACAAAATCAACGTATTCGCTACAGGCCACATAAGGCGCCTCGTCCTCAAACAACCAGTGTGGTACTGGCAAACGTATGGCATTAATTCCCTGCTGTTTCAGCCAGGCAAAATCTTCAGCTGTAATAAAACTGTCACGATGTTGTTTTAGACGTTCTTGCTTGGCTTCGCCAAGTTGCTCACAGAATGAATATTCATCTGAGCCGAGTATGCCCTTAAATTGCGAAGGCGTAATCCACCGTTCCAACACCAACCAACCCCCCAAATTCACACCCCGCCAAGGTTGGTTTACCACCACCTGTTAGCGGTCCAGAAATTGGCGGCCCCAGACCAACCACCGTACCGACTTTTAGCATAACTATCAAAGAAGTTCAGCTGACAAACCGGATCATTGGCCCAATCCGGGCAAGCATTACTTAGTGAGCCACTACAAGATTGGCCAAGCCCGTAACAACGATTGGCGCTAATAGCGCCAGGTCGCCAGCCAGATTCATGGCCAATAACGTAATCGGCGTTTGAATAATCACCTGAGCTAATTCGTGAACCCGCCAACCACTGACCCTTGTCACCACTTAACGTTACTTTCGTACCACGAGCCACAATTTGTGTAGTAGGTTGAATGGCAATTACT
>CAZSHK010000015.1:0-4414 GCA_964606965.1 uncultured Candidatus Saccharibacteria bacterium | reverse complement strand
CGTTACTTTCGTACCACGAGCCACAATTTGTGTAGTAGGTTGAATGGCAATTACTTCTTGCAGCACGCGTCGACTGCTCTCCTGACCATTCTTTGTCTCAATCTCATAAGTAACCAACTTTCGCCCGGCACTGCCGGCTTGACGCACAACCGTCTGGCCAGCTGACAAGCTAGGATCATTAATCGTTTGTACTGGCATGGGAATGTCTTCTTGCTGAGTTACCACTTGCTTACCTACGCGAACAATGAAGACAGCCATATTAGGCACTAACAGGGTATCCAAATTAGGCGTTACAGTATCCCCCGGCAGCGTTTGGACGTTCTTATCTTTAAGAACATCTCGAACCGATTTGGCAAGTGTGCGCGTTGCAATGACATTGCCATAAAGATTAATTGTTATAGGTGTGGCACGCGTTACTATCACTTTTTCGCCAATGACATTTTCTTTAAGTTCTGGGGCCTGAAACTTGACATCATCTTCCGGGAATAAACTTATACCGGCTTTTTCGGCAACTTCGCGCGCATCCTGATATGGACTAAGCAACGTCAGGCTCTTACCCTGGTCAATGACAGTAACAGGACGGGCCCTATAAACAGTAACCTTAAGATTATCTTGAAGAATTGGCGTTTCAACTGCCGGCTCTACAAGATCTTGGTCGCGGACTTGAATATTCAAACGTTTTAATAGGTCACCCACGGTTGATGCACGAGTTGGCACAATTTCGGTCTGGCCATTAATAGTCATCTGTACTAACCTCGAGTCACTGGCACCGACGGTACTACCGTTCAGCAATATAAAAGCAAAGGCTGTCACAAAGAAAAGTGCCAAAAAGGTAATAACCGGTACCACGAAAGGGTGTTCGCGCAATTGCAAAAAACGGCGGTGGCGTTTGGCCCGTTTAGCAACCACTTTACCCGAATTGATTACTTTAGATCGTCGCATAACTCCTGGGCACTAACCAAAGTGCAGCATTTAAAAGATCGGAAAATTGCATTATATCTCCCTGAAAGCTAGCGCTTAGTGTAGCATTTTTCAGAGGTAGAATCTATGGGTGGGCGAGTTATCTGTCCTGTATGAAGTCGCTCTCTACCAAAGTTCGACAAGGTACTGATCCCAGTATAAATGTTTCAAGTTCATCCCTATTTTGAAAGTCAAATTCGACTGGTGTGCCATCGATAACTGTTTCTTGTTGGGGAGTTGGGTTATTGAAGGTGCGGGTAAACCTTTCAGCACTTGCATAGCCCGAAAAAACATATTTCGTTATGTCTGTTAGGTTGTTGTTTCCGTCAAGTTCCACTCCCGCTTCAACCTGAAGAGCACAATTTCCCAGATCCAGCTTTAGGTCGGTATGCAGTAAGCCATCGGCGCCTTTTTTAGCGTTAATTACCCCTCTGTAAACGCCCTCTGCCGAAATAAAGCCGTCATTCTGAACCTGCTGGTTTACATCAGCAGAAGAAAGTTCGTGTTGATCTACGTAGCCATGACAACTTCCACCGAAACCCAAAAGCGAAGCCGTGAGAGCCGACACCAGAAGGCCACCATTAGCTAGTCTTTTCACAATAAAGTAATTATACCGCAAACCAGTTATTTGTCAATATTAGCACCTTTTAGTTTGTTTAGATTTTTTCTAATGGAGCAAAGCTAAGGTTCAGTTTTTTTGAGCCTTTGCCTTTGAAGTAAATTGTTACATTTTCGCCGTCAATTTCTACCACTGTACCGCTGCCGAATAGGCTGTGACGAACCTGATCACCTTCACTAAGTTCAGGTATATACTGCACCTCCTGGCTGGTGTCATCGTAACTGGGCATGTCCCCCTGCAAAGCCATGGTCTGGCTGGATGGTTCAATTTCGCTAAGGAAACGCGATGGTGGATTATGCTGCATACCACCGTAAAGCAAACGTTGGTTAGCATGGATAAGATAAAGTTCTTCTTTAGCGCGTGTCATGCCGACATAACAAAGTCGACGCTCTTCTTCCATCTCGCCCTGGTCGTAAAGGGCTCGGGAATGCGGAAAAATACTTTCTTCCATACCAACCATGAAGACCGCCGGAAACTCCAGGCCTTTGGCAGCGTGTAGCGTCATCAGTGTCACCGCATTGCCGCCAAAATTAGCCTGATCGATATCACTGATTAACGCAATCTCTTCCAAAAAGCCTGCCAACCCCACATCCTCATAATTCTTGGCAACGCTCAACAGCTCTTTGACGTTTTCCTGGCGGGCTTCGCCCTGTGGCGTGCCGTCATCAAGATAGGCTAAATAATCAAGGCGCCGGATTAAGCTATCTAACATTCCGGTCAGGCTAGCTTCAACGGTCAACTCTTGAAACCGAGCAATAATGTCACCTAGATTCTTTAACGCACTGGTGGCCTTGGGTGTTAGTCCGGCGGCTTGATCAGCAGCCTGCAAGCCCGACAAAAGTCCATGGCCAAAACTAGCTTGCCAGCGCAAGAATGTATCTAGTGATTTAGGGCCAATGCCGCGCGCCGGTACATTAACAATACGCTCAAAACTAACCCGATCTTCTGGCTGAAAAATAAAACGTAGATAGGCTACCAGGTCTTTAATTTCTTTACGGTCATAAAAGCGAACGTTACCGACAATCCGGTAAGGAATAGCGTAACGAATAAAAGTTTCTTCTATTGAACGACTTTGAGCATTGGTTCGATACAAGACTGCAAAGTCCTGATACTGGCGGACTTTTAGATCTGTAGCCGTACGAACTCTTTGCACAATGGCTTCCGCTTCAGCCCGTTCGTTGCTAACAGGTAAAATCTGCACCGGCATACCATGGTCAGCGTCCGTCCACAATTTCTTGTTAGACCTTTGCTGGTTTTTGGTAATAACAGCATGGGCAGCATCCAGTATGTGTTTGGTGCTTCGGTAGTTCTGTTCCAGCTTAATAATGGCTGTTTTGGGGTAATCTTTTTCAAAATTTAGGATGTTGCGAAAATCGGCCCCACGCCACGAGTAAATACTTTGCCAATCATCACCAACCACGGCAATGTTGTCGTCTTTGTTTGTTAGCAGTTTGACTAAGCGGTATTGAGCAGCGTTGGTATCTTGATACTCATCAATCAAGACATAACGGAACTGCCCCTGCCATTTGTCACGAATTGGTTGCTGGCTTTCCAGCAGGTGCACAGTGCGTCCAATTAAATCGTCAAAATCCAGCGCGCCAGCATCTTTTAGCACTTTTTCGTAGCGCGGAAAGACCTGGCTGGTAGCTCGTTCGGCTGGACTATTTTGTAAACCAGCGTACTGACTAGGCCCGACAAGTTCGTTTTTGGCGCTACTTATCAGACTGGCAATTAATCTGGGCGGGAAACTTTTTTCATCAATGTGCAGTTCTTTACTAACCCGCTTAACCGCTGCCAAGCGGTCAGCTTCGTCAAAAATTACAAAATTGCGGGGTATACCAATATGTTCGCCGTCTTGCCGTAGAATTCGCACGCAAATACTATGAAAGGTACCCATAAATGGCATGAAGCTACGGTTATCTGCGTTTTCACTTAAGAGCCGGGCCACTCGCTCGCGCATTTCTTTGGCGGCTTTATTAGTAAAAGTCACGGCTAAGATATTGAAAGGTGTCGCTTTTTTATCGGCAATTAGGTAGGCGATGCGGTGTGTTAGGGTTTTAGTCTTACCGCTACCGGCTCCGGCTAAAATTAGCAGCGGTCCATCAGTTGTCTCGACGGCGCGGCGCTGTTCCGGATTCAGTCCAGTTAATAAGTTCTCAAGCATCCCACGTATTCTATCAAAATAATAGCGTGAGTTATTTGCGACCTAGAGGTCGAATCTGACTCAAGCGAATACTTTGGTGCGAAAAGGTTTGCAAGCGCCACAGGCGAGAACGTTAGTGAACCCTGTAGAGCGCCTTTGAGCAGCCAAAGTATGAGCGGCTATTTTAACAAGTAAGCGGTGAAAGCCACCAAGATTAAGCCAACGACGGCAATAATAATTACATTTGTTCTGCTTAGTTTGCGGTGATGGGCTTCGCCGACATGTACGACATATTGTTTGCTGGCAATAAGCTGCTGTATAGCTTCTTGCTTGGCTTGTTCTTCTTCGCTGATTTTTTCGGTTTTATCTACAGGTTTACTATCTTCGGCTTCCGGTAAGCTATCGTTTGCTCCTTCCGGTTTTTCAGAAGCGGCCTCAGTTTTAGGAACTGCTTCGGGTGTTGGCGGAGTTTCATCTGTAGGTTTCGACTCAACTGCCTTTACTGTCTCAGGTTCTGCAACTTTATCATCATTGTCATGCGGGCTTAAAGGCATTACCGGTTTTGCTTGATGCGGACCAACATTTTCTTTAGATTCGGTTTCGGTCTTTGTATCTTCGTTTTCTGACACACCCTCTAAAGTCTTATTGGCCCCCGCGTTAAGCATCGGGTCTTCAACCATATTCCTATGACC
>CAZSHK010000014.1:0-18288 GCA_964606965.1 uncultured Candidatus Saccharibacteria bacterium | reverse complement strand
AGCACGCCGCCAGCGTTCATCCTGAGCCAGGATCAAACTCTCCATAAAAATGAAAGTGTTCGAAAACAATTCAAAATGAACTGACGTTGATGGTTCACCCGAAGGTGAACCTTTAGCAACCACGTCCCGAAGGACACAGTTGCAAAATTGCACTACCAAATTTTCAAAGTTCTTTACCGCTTCCAAGTACACCTGGCCCTGCTTACGCTGGCCTGTTCGAAGAGTACCTCAAAGCGTGAGGCTCAGTTTACGCTGTTAAAATCCTTGTGTCAACACGATATTTGGCACCTTAAGCAGTAGCATTTACAACAGGCTTAGGCTTGGCGTACAACAGTAAGGCCTATCAACCATTCCGAAAGTATTTGCGGTACGTCACCACCCAAATGTTTTGGTATTAAGATATCTGTCGTACTGGGCCTAATTAGTCTACGTGCCAGTGGATGTCCACTTAACAAAGCAAGCCCTACACCTCTTTCTGTAGCATGTCTTATAAGTCTATCGGCAGGGTGATGATTAGAAAAAGGTTCTGCTTTTCCAAGGCCTGTCACAAGTGCGCCAATAGAGTCATCGAAATGACCGAGTGCATCGTTTGGATTGGAAAATGGCAGTGCTTCCCATTCCGCTATGTCAGCACCTTCTTTAGCTAGATCTCTCCATATATCATCTTTGTCATCATCAAAAATTATCACGCGTTTGCTTACTTCAGGCTGAGCCATGTTAACTCCTTATGAAATATGTATAAGCCTGCTACGGTTCATTTGCAAGCATGAGCAGTAAGCTTACCTCAACAGTTCGGGCACATCGACAACGACCGATACACTCGGCCCTTCCTCGCATATAACCGAATGCCAGGGATTAACGCCCCCATCTATAAGGACAATTGACCCTCTAGCTTGATCGTGCTTTGTGCCTTCGGCGGTTAGCTTACGCCGCCCACAAATAGTCAAAACTATAGCCGTCATTGTATCCGAGTTGTTAAAATCGCGGTGGCCACCTTTAAAAGCGTCAGTTTCATAATAATTAACATTGAATAAGTAGGCCTTTTCGCGCGCTTTCTCAAAATCGTCGCCTTCAAATAACGCGCCAATAACTGGTCTAGCAAACTCCATCGCTGCTGTGCGGCATGGTCTAGACATCGAAATAGCCTCGCGTCTTATACCTTCAACAAAATCACCACCTACAAGATGCTCTGGGATCGTTCTTATGACTTCATCCGCCCACGATTCGCAGTACGGAATGCCCAGCTCCGCCCAACTAGTTTCTGCGGAGCCCTTAGTTCTTAGCTCTACACCTAAGCTCGTTATGTTATTTGTATGTGCCATTTTGTGTTAAAAATTAACCTGACTTCTATTCGCTATTCTAATATGCCTAATCATCGATCTACGCTCCATCTCATCTGTACCACCCCAGACATTCCAGACTTTAACTTCTTCGTCAGAATAATGGCTGATAGCAAAATCAAGACATTCCTGCCTTACTACACATGTCTCACATATGGCTTTAGCGGCAGCCACGGCCTCGGGTTTAGCTGAGCAAAACAATTTCCAAGCCCCTGGTTCAGTGCATTCAGCAAAATCTCTCCAACTAGTAACTTGATTTGAGGCTTCAGCTGCATCTATCGGCATGTTTTTATTGAATACTCATCTTCACGCTTAAGCAAGCATGAGCATTGACCGTAACCGCATGCTGATAAAACAGATTTACTATATCGCTATAGTTACAGGTACTTCTGGTTGCACATCCTCTAGGGGTATATCTTCTACATGGACACTAGACCTAGCAACTAGATCAGCCACATAAGCACTTAGCTCTGGGCATGGCGGATCCAGTCGTTGCTCGACCTTTATCAGTTCAGACGTATTTATAGAGAACCCAGAAGGCCGCGTGGTAGGGGGTTCAAGTGCTGATTTGGCTAGTCGCCATCCTGACCATAAACCCATGGCACGACCAACATTAATAAAATCAGCTCGACTATCCAAATAAACTTTGTGAAGTTCCTCTGGTTTTTGTGTTCCTTTGTGAATTACCTTGGCAAATATATTTCTAAATTTATTAGCCATATTATCGATAGAATCGTGGTGAGATCCCTCAGGTATTGGTCTTCCCATGTGCATTTCAAATCCAAATATAATCCTAAATACAAACATGTCAATAACGGTTCGAAGCTAAAAATGTGTAAAAGTGTATCTTGTTATTTTTTCTTGGGTGGAGCCGGCTTCTCTGTCACCTTAGGCTCTTCGGGTGTGGATTCTGGCTCTTCGGCGTCGTCTTCGATATCTTCGGTTTTATCAACCAGTGCTAGAGAGACAACATTGTCACCATCGTTCAGCCGCATAATTCGCACACCTTGGGTAGCCCGGCCGAGAGATGGGATATTCTTAAGACCAAGTCGGATGGTCTGGCCTTGAGCCGATATAAGTATCAATTCTTGGCTGTCGTCTTTAAGTGTCTTAACTCCTACCAACTTGCCGGTTTTCTTATTAACTACGGCACTGCGAATGCCAACGCCACCACGAGCATGGGCTGTGAATTGGTCAATAATAGTGCGTTTACCATAGCCTAGGTCGCTAATGACAAAAATGTATGCACCCTTTTCGACGATATCCATGCCAATAACTTGGTCGCCGCTGCGTAACCTAATTCCACGGACACCACGTGATACGCGGCCCATCGGGCGGACGTCTTTTTCATGAAAGCGAATGGCTTGGCCGTCGGCAGTGGAAATCAAAACCTCATTGTCGCCACTCGTCATGCGTATCCATTTCAGTTCATCGCCGTCGTCTAAATTGATAGCAATCAATCCACTTTGTCTAACGTTCTGGTAGGCTTCGAAGGCGGTTTTCTTTACAACACCACGTACAGTACACATCAACAAATGGCCGGCGTTGTTAGACTTACTGATATTAATAATTGAACTGACCCTCTCCTCTGGCTGAAGCTGTAATAAATTAACCAGAGCGACACCTTTAGCGCTCAACAAAGCGGTCGGTACCTCATAGGTTTTCAGACGGAAGACACGGCCGCGATTGGTGAAGAAAAGAAGGAAGTCGTGGGTCGAAGCATTTACAACATGCTCAATAACGTCTTCTTCACGAGTAACCATGCCGCGTCGGCCCTTACCGCCCCGGCCTTGTTTTTTATATTCGGCTATTTGACTACGTTTAATGTAGTTAGCTGAAGTAAGTGTTACAACGACTTGTTCATCAGGCACCAAGTCTTCATCGCTCATTTTACCCAACTCATTGGCTACAATCTTGGTGCGACGATCATCACCAAATTGCTTTTTGAGACCTTCAAGTTCGTCTTTAATGATGCCTAAAATTTTCTTTTCGCTAGCCAGAATAGCTTCAAGATTGGCAATAAGTTTGAGCAATTCTTTTAATTCTTCCTCAATTTTCTTTCGCTCAAGACCAGCTAGACGACGCAACTGCATTGCCAAGATGGCCTGTGCCTGTAAATCACTCAGTTTGAACTTCTTAATAAGGTTAGCCTGGGCTTCTTCCTGGGTTTGACTGGCCCGAATGGTCTTAATAACTTCATCGATGTGATCTAGGGCAATTTTAAGACCTTCTAAGATGTGAGCACGGGCTTTAGCCTGTCTAAGTTCATACTCAGTACGCTTACGAACAACTACCTGACGGTGCTTAATGTACTCTTGCAGAATATCCTGTAGTCCTAATATGCGCGGTTGAATACCGTCAACTAGTGCCAGCATGTTGTAGTGAAAAGTTAGCTGCAGTGGGGTGAGTTTAAATAACTGGTTGAGTAACTTCTTAGGGTAAGCATCTTTTTTGAGGTCCACCACTACCCGTACTGTACCCCGAGCACTCTCATCACGAAGATCACTTATGCCGCCTATTTTCTTATCTTTAACAAGATCAGCAATTTTCTCAATCAGGGAAGCTTTATTAACAGTGTATGGGATCTCGCTTATAACAATGCGCTGCCGGCCTTTTGAAGCCTCTTCAACTTCGGCCACGCCGCGCATAACAACGCCGCCCTTACCGGTAGCAAAAGCTGTGCGGATAGAGTCTTTGCCGTAAATAACACCACCGGTGGGAAAATCTGGCCCTTTGATGTGCTGCAATAAATCATCCAGTTGGGCTTCGGGATTATCTATAAGGTGGATGGTGGCATCGACAACTTCGGTCAAGTTGTGTGGAGGAATGTTGGTAGCCATACCAACGGCAATACCCATCTGACCGTTTAATAGCAAGTTCGGCAATTTAGCGGGTAACACCGATGGTTCTTTGCGCTCACCGTCGTAGGTATCTATAAAGTCAACTGTTTCTTTGTCGATATCGCTGAGTAGTTCTTCGGCGGCGCGGGCCATACGGGCTTCTGTATAACGCTCGGCGGCTGGCGGGTCACCGTCCATACTACCGAAGTTACCCTGCCCGTCTACTAGTGGGTATCGAAGTGACCAATCCTGGGCCAAGCGCACCATGGCGTCATAGATAGCGACATTGCCGTGGGGATGATAGCGGGCCATAACTGTACCGGTAACATTGGCGCTTTTACGATATTTGCCCCCTGGGCGAATACCCTCTTCTAGCATGGTATATAAGATACGACGGTGGACTGGCTTAAGACCGTCGCGAACATCCGGCAAGGCGCGGGCGACGATAACACTCATTGAATAACGGAGGTAGTTGTCCTCCATAATATTTTCAACGGTGCGTAATTCTACCTGTCGAGAGTGATCTGATTTAATAATTTCTGTGGGCGGTCGGTTCTCTAAACGCGGCTCGTCGTCCTGCGGGCCAGAAGGAGTTAGTTTTGCGTCGTCTTCTGCCATAGCTATAGACCCCACATATGCATTCTATTATCGGTTGGCCACTGACTTATAGGAATCGCTGCAGTTACTGTCTCGCTTCCGGCTAGACCTCTTATGGGTTCAATAGACATACCCATTGATAAGCTGCTTAGCACAAAGCCAGCATATTCTAGACGTATCATCAATTCATCAAAGTTAGCTTCATCTAAAGAGTTGCCACAGACTTTATAAAACTCGGCAGCGTAAGCAGCAGCTGTCATCTCGCGAATTGGTTCAGAATCATTATTCGGGTCAACGTACATTACGCCATGTGATTCCCAGCCCCGTAGTCGCTCAATTCTAACCCCGTCATCTGTTGTTGTATCGAGTGTGCCATGCAGTAATTCGGCAACGTTGACCAAATCAACTCGTTCAGCTGCTGTTAATTCAAGATTCATACTAAACGTCTAGGTCCTTAACGAATTTAGCGTGAGTTTGAATAAAGTTTTTACGCAGCTCCACCTCTGATCCCATAAGCTTATTAAAAATGGCGTCGGCCTTTTCAGCATCTTCTAGCCTGACCTGTATTAGCACCCGATTTTCCGGGTTCATGGTGGTATCCCACAATTGGGTGTCGTTCATTTCACCCAGACCCTTGTAGCGCTTCTGCTCTATGAAGCCAGCCTGCTTGAAACCTTCAGCCTCACTGTCAATTTCGGCCTTGCCATCTTTTTTACGGGCAGCAATGGTCTTTTCAAGCACTATGTCCAGTTCATCTTCATCATAAATAAAGACGCTGCTTTTACGGCCTGGTTTAACTAGTTCAAATAGCGGCGGTTTAGCTAAGAACAGATGTCCACCATCAATAATGGCACGCATGTGACGGAAGAAAAAAGTCAGCAGTAACGTAGCAATGTGGCTACCATCAACATCGGCATCAGCCATAATGATAACGCGGCCGTAGCGCAGCCCGGCGATGTCGAATTGTTCCTCAATACCTACGCCTAAGGCCTTAATAAGCGTCACAATTTCGTTGTTGGCTAGCATTTTATCTAGGCGAGCCCGTTCGACGTTTAACACCTTACCACGTAAAGGCAAAATGGCCTGGGTCTTACTATCCCGGCCCATTTTGGCTGAACCACCGGCTGAATCACCCTCGACGATATAGAGCTCTGAATTGTGGGGGTCACGGCTGGAGCAATCGGATAGTTTCCCGGGCAGACCAGAGCCTTCTAAAACACCTTTACGGATAATGTTATCGCGGGCAGCGCGGGCAGCCTTGCGAGCGCGGGCAGCCAGTAGCGCTTTACCGACGATTTTACGGGCAATATTAGGGTGCTCTTCCAGGTAATAGTTCAGGTATTCGCTCATGACTTGGGCGACAATACCTTGAATTTCCGGGTTGCCTAGCTTGTTTTTAGTCTGGCCCTCAAACTGTGGATCTGGTAATTTTACAGATATAACGGCGGTTAGGCCTTCGCGGGTGTCCTCGCCCGTCAGGTTTTCTTCTTTTTCCTTAAGTAAGCCGCTTTTGCGAGCATATTCATTAACAATTCTGGTAAGACTGGTTCGAAAACCGGTTAAATGGGTACCGCCATCGGGGTTATAGACATTGTTGGCAAAGGGCTTGATGGTTTCAGTGAAAGTGTCGGCATATTGCATTGATATTTCGACTTGTACATCCTGGACAGCCTTATCGACATAAAAAATATCCTCATCAATAACTTCCTTGCCCAGATTCAGGTGCTTAACATAACTTTGGATGCCGCCTTCAAAGTAAAAGCCGTAGCGCTGACCACTGCGCTGGTCTTCTACCAGAGTGTGGATGCCTTTAGTAAGGTAGGCTTGGTGACGCAGGTAGTCTACGACCCAGTCGTAATCAAAGGGTTCGTTGGCCATGATGGTGTGGTCTGGCCAAAAAGTAATAATGGTGCCTTTTTTGGTGCTGGGGCCGACTTTTTTTAGAGGTCCAACCGGTGCACCTTGTTTAAATTCTTGTTGGTAATAGCTGCCATCACGATGAACTTCTACGATTAAGCGGCTCGACAAGGCATTAACCACACTGACACCGACACCATGAAGACCACTAGAAACTTTGTAACCCTGGCCCTCAAACTTACCACCGGCATGCAAGATAGTAAGCACGGTTTCGACTGTACTTACCCCAGTTTTTGAGTGCTTATCAACCGGGATACCCCGCCCATCGTCTTCGGTACGGACACCACCATCTTCTAATAAAGTAACACTTACGAATGTAGCGTGACCGGCAATAGCTTCGTCGACACAGTTGTCGGCGACTTCTTTGATCATGTGGTGCAAACCGTCAATACCGGTGCTACCAATATACATACCAGGTCGTTTGCGGACTGGTTCTAGCCCCTCAAGTACCTGGATCTGTTCGCCGCTATAATCTTTAGAGCCTTTTGTTTGAGCCACTATCTAACTACCCTCTCTTAAGACGTTTACCACCGTATCGTTGGTTCAATTATAGCGCTCATATCTGTTTTTAGCAAGAAAAAAAGCCTTGTGTGAACACATGTAATGGTGGTTTAATAAACAGTAGCGTTATCATCTAATAAAAACAAAGATGCCAAAACTGAATAAATTATTAGCTAACCTACCCTTTAACCCGAGTCTAATCGGGCAGATTAGCTTTTATGCCAAACGCTTGAAGAAAGAGACAGCCGTACGAAGACTTAGTTTTGTAATGCTGCTGCTGGCCATGCTAGTGCAGCTGTTCGCAGCTATGTCACCACCTAACACGACACTTGCCCACACACCTTCCGACAATGACCTAGTAAGGGGTGGTTTCACCGAGCAAGAACATGCCGTGCTGTACTGCGTGAATAGTGAGCTAGATTTTGGCGCCATCCTGGCCCATTACGGTATTAACTGTACGGATTTGGAAGCGGGCCACTCGTCGATTGTTAGCATTAATTCCAACGACTATAGCGGTCAACTTTACTCTATGGGTCGTAAGCCTTACAGCAAGCCTGGCGAACAACCCATTAACATCCCTGGTACTAATGGTGGGCATGATCTTTACGTCCGCTATCTTTGGGGTTGGGGTAACGTAAACTACACGGCACTGTCGCTCATTATGCACGGACAGCAATTCTTCATACTGTTTGATTGCGGTAATTTGGTCTCTGTTGGCCTACCCACACAACCACCGACGCCTCAACCGCAACCCCAGCCGCAGCCACAACCTCAACCGCAACCCCAGCCGCAGCCAAATCCAGATAACTCACCTATTGGCTATCTAGATGTTCTTAACTGTACTAAGATTGCCGGTTGGGCATTCGACCAAGACAAACCGACCGCTACGCTTGAAATACACATTTATATAGATGGTGTCGGGGCCGCCATAACCCAAGCCAATGCTACGCGTACAGATGTCGGGGCCGCCTTTCCGGGTGCCGGCAATAACCATGGCTACTCAATAGCCACACCGGCGGTTCTAAGAAGTACCAAATCGCATAAGGTCGATATCTACGCTATTGGTATTGATGCCAATGGTAATAAAAATAACATCAACCCCTTGATTGGCAGCAAGACCGTAACACTCGGTACCTGTACGACGCCTCTGCCACCAGCACCGAGTAATGCATCTTGTTCAAGCCTGCAAGCTGCCTCCCTAGGCAACCGCAAATACAGCTTTACGGCCACGACGATTGGCGATGATTATATCGTGACCAGTTATAAATTTGACTTTGGCGATGGCAAATCCCAAACCGTAAACACCAGCCTATTTCTGTCAAAAGTCGAACATACTTATGCAAATGAGGGTAAATATACAATTAAGGCAACAATAAGTGCGAGAGTCTCAAGTGGCTCTCACTCGTCTACTGCTAAGACTTTGACCTGTCAGGTCGCCATTACCATAAAGGATGTTACTACTACCCCACCGACTACTTGTGACAAAACTACTCCTAAGGAAGCTTTGGGTGAGTGCTTGTCTCATCACAAACAAGCTATAAATGTCACTACCGGTGGCAATGACGCCAATGGCACCACCGCTCATGCCGGCGATGTTATTGAATACAGCCTAAAATTGACCAATGTCAGCAAGCTGACGGTGCCGAATGCCCGTATTCAAGAGAGTATCAGCGACATTCTGGATTACGCTGATGTGACTGATTATCATGGTGGTTCAATCGACAAGTACAACTTTGTCAGCTGGCCAGCCGAAAATATCCAAGCTGGTGCGACCGTCACACATAAGTTAACCGTTAAAATAAAAAGTCCTATTCCGGATACCCCTGTTTCAAACGCTGATCCTGGTCAGTTTGACCGCAAGCTAACCAATATTTACGGTGATACTGTCACTATTAACCTACCCGGCAGTATTGTCAGCGTTACAGAAACCGCAAATGGCAAGCTGGTTAACACTGGTCCTGGTGCTGGCGTCATTATGATGGTCAGCCTGACCGTAATCGTGGGCTATTTCTTCGCTCGCTCGCGTTTGCTTAGTGAAGAAGTTGATCTGGTACGGCAAGATTACGCCGCCACAAGTGGGTTATAAAGGAGATAGATATGACTGAGCAACTACACCATAGTGAAAAGCTACAACATCACGAACGTGAACCAGAAGCTGAAGCCAAGCATACTCCTGTCTCTGTAGAGCACGAGCATCACAAGCAAAAGGAACAATTGGAGCACGCCAAACACGAAATTGAGCGTCACGCTAAAAGCAAAGAGGATACTAAGGTTGAAAACGGCACTCACCGTAACGAACAACCCCTATACGTTAACCATGAACTCAAAAATATTGCCCTACAACGCACGTTGAGTCGTGTCAGACGGCATTTATCCGCCCCAAACAAAGTGCTAAGCAAAGTCATACATCAACCCGCTATACAAAGCGTCAGTGAGGCTGGCGCCAAAACGTTTGCTCGTCCGTCTGGCCTATTGTTTGGCAGCATTACTGCCCTACTTGGTAGCAGCTTAGCTCTCTACGTTGCTAAACACTATGGGCTACACTACAACTACGTGTTGGTTCTTGCCCTATTCGTTGCTGGTTTTGCTGTCGGCTTGGTCCTCGAGTTTTGCTGGTGGCTGATCCGTCGTCGACGTATTAACGCTTGAACCGGCTACAGCATTTTCATCTTTGCCGTGCAAAATACCCTGGTTATCAATAATGATCGTGTCCTCATTATTGGGGTCGTTTAGCTGGATTTCACCGGCGTCTTTGGGCGGTTGTGAGGCGGCTGGCGTATTTAAGTTCTGCTTTAACTCCTGAGCTATGGTCGATATTTCCTGCTTCTCTAGCTGATTACTAGAAATGTTGGAGCTGGGCAGCGGTGCAGCTGTTGCTGTTGGTGTTGGTGTTGGTGTAGCCGGTATTGACGGTGTGGTCGGCGCGGTCGGCATAGGTTTATTGGCTAGTGGTGCTATTGAGGGCGTGGTAAGTGGACTGCCGGGGGTTTGTGATGGCAAAGCATTTGATGACGGACCAAATGGACTGGAGGTCGGTGCACCAGCGCCCGGACGGGCCATGCCAGGCGGCGGACTAAGACGACGCTTAGCTAACCACTCGTCGAGGAAAGATGAGCCAGTGGCGGGTGCGGGTGCGGCCGCCGGACTACCACCTGTGCTGCGGGCTGGAAAGGCATTTGGCGAAGCGGGCGCGCCGAAAGCGGCATTAAAGTTAGCTGGCGGTAAGTCGGGTGTCTTTAGGCGCTCAAAAATTTCTTTTTCAACAATTGCTTTGGGCCGGCCGAACTTGGCGGCTGACAGCTGTTTAAGCGCCAGTCCTAACTGTTTATTGGGTGTACCAAGCGGTGGCATAATAGCCATACTGAAAGGTTGAGCTGGTACGCCGCCAATTAGCATACGAGCGACGGTATTATAGTTTGGTATACGCTGTAGATCATCCATGTCAAAGACTGGCGCAAACTGCTTAGACAGAAACTCAGCGTCGGTGGTGCCGACCCTAAACGATACAATCGAGCCGACATTACCAAAGACGGCATCACGAATTTCATCAGTTAACTGGGTCGTAAACTGGTTTGCAACAATTAAGTTAAGACCGTACTTACGAGCCTCGCTAAGGATGTCAGCAAACGAATCGGTAGAAAAGTTCTGAAACTCGTCGACATATAGTGAAAAGTCTCTACGTTCTGTTTGATCAGTAATGTTAGCCCTGCTCATGGCGGCAGCCTGGAACTTCATAACAAAGATCATGCCTAGCAGCTTACTGTTGAGCTCACCACTACGCCCTTTACTGAGGTTAACCAGCAAAATCTTGCCGTCGTCCATAATCTCACGTAGATTAAAGGCACTCTTGGTTTGGCCAATGATATTGCGCATCATTTCATTGGATAAGAAGGCGCCAAACTTACTTACAAACCAACCCAGCACTTCACTCTTATGATAGTCGCTAGTTTGAGCCATTTCTTTATTCCAGAAGTCCAGCACTGTCTGATCAGTTACGTGAGCCTTCAACTGTCGTTCATACTGCTTGTCGGTAAATACTTTTGGTATATCAATAAAGGTGCCGCCTTCCGGATTGGCCATAACGGTCAATGCAGCGTTGCGGAACCAGTGCTCATAACGGGGGCCAATGATCCCTTGATGTTGTGGGTCGTACAACTTATAGAGCATGTTGATGGCTTCCTGAATCAGAAAGTCACGTTGATCGGGCGACTGAAATTCAAAGAGGTTTAGACCCAGGGGGTAGTCCATATCGGCCGGACTAAAGTAGACCACGTCTTCAGTGCGTTCCTTTGGCACCATTTCCAGTAGACGCTGGGCTGCATCACCGTGTGGATCAATGAAGGCAAAGCCCCTACCGGATAACATATCCTGCAGAGCCATATTTTCTAAGAATGTTGATTTACCAGTACCAGTCTGACCGACGGCGTAGACATGGCGTCGTCGATCGTTCTCGCTCAAGCGGATAGGTTTCTTAACGCCACGGAAGACGTTATAGCCCAGTAGAATGCCTTCGTCAGGAATGTTGCGCGGACCATCAACCTGTTTGCTGGCCTGGCGTTCCAGTTGCGATGTCGGTATATTGCGTTGATCTGGGAAGTGAAAAAGTGTTGCTAGTTCAACTGAGTTAAGCACGTTGCTGTTACTTTCTGGTGGGAAAAAACGTAGGATGTAGGCCGTCACAAAGCTCTCTATATCCTTGGCCGGTGAATATTTAAAGCCGTTCTTACCCGGCGCATCAAACAGCGCAAAGCTAGCCACAATATTATTTAGAATGGCCTGGGCCCGCTGCGAGATATTGGAGCTAGCCACTACCCTAATAAGAATTTCATAACCAGGATGCCGGGTTTTATCATCGATTGCATCGAGCACAGCCTGTTCCATACTGCTTAATTCGTGTTTTTTATCACCTTCACCCTTCGCTTCAGGCGGTTTATTGACAGCGGTCAGCACCTCACGTCCGATACTAACTGCGCGGTCGATGCCCTTTTTGCTTTCCTTGCCCTTGCGCTTCTTGCCAGCTATGGCCGAAGCTTTCTTGCGCCAACCAGGATCAGCCGGGCGCATCAATATTTGAATGCCAGCGCCATCCTCTTTATCAAGGGTAGAAAGCGCATTTAACAGCGATTGCATGGCATCACGCTTGAGGTCCTGATAGGTGGCAATTGGGTAGGCAAAGTTTTCTTTAAGGGTCAGTTCACCGCCAATTGTGCCACTGATCTTGCCGACGGGACTAAAGATATTATGTTCAGCCACCTCTTCGAGTCTGGCCGATGGATAAGCACTAACAACCGCCTGCTTAACAACTTCCACCAGAGCAACCGGCACGGCCGCATAGTAGTGCACAAAACCGCGAGCACCGACAATTTCAAAGCCGAAGTGTCGTTGACCATAAAACCGGCTCTTAAAACCCTTCTCAAACGTGCTAGCAATAATGTTGTAGATAACTTGGGCTTTACTGATATTTTCATCCACCAAATCACGGACATCTCGACCCGCTATATCTGTATCTTCGCTAGGCGGTGGCAAATGAATAAGTAGCGGCACCATCTTTAGGCCGCGCTCGTAATTCTTCTGTTCTCGAAGCAAGCGGCGGGAATGAACGTAAATAACCAGTCCTATAACGACCATAAGGGCCAGCAGGCTGAAAACGATAATAAGAAAGAGATTCATCTTGATTACTCGTCAGTCAGACGTATTTCTTTACCGTAACGTTTCTTCATGTAATCGGCCTTAAAAGCATTGAGTTGTTTATTTTGCTGATGTGGGTCCTCAAGGGTATGGCCCACAATAGCCTTTGCTTTATCAACCCACTCTTTTTCAATCAGATCCAGATCATCGGCCATGGCTGGTGATCCAGTAGGTGCGCTAACAGATGTAGCCTGCGCTGGATTAGTAGTACCCGCTGGTGGTGCGGCTATCGGAGGTGCTGGTACAGGTGGGAGACTACTACCTGGCAATTCAGCATGCTTACTAGCTTTTTCAGATTGGACTGGTGCTTGCTCGGCTTGGGGTGTACTTGGTCCCGCCTCAGTGGTGGGAGGCGCGGGCAACTCAAAACCTGGATGATCGGGCGAAGATGGATTCATAACTTCCTCCTATTATAGCAAGACAACTCTATGGCATACCAGTCTGCTGTACCACAATTTCTATAAAATTATATTTCTCAAAAGTTTTATCTTAAAAAAGCTATAAATACAAAGTGCGCTTATCTGTTACGACTTTGGCTAAAGGTGGTGCGACTGATATATAACAATAACGCTATTATGAAAACCGCTAAAATAAAACCATCTCTTAGAGTTAGCTGATCAATTGACCGCAATATCAGCAGCATCACTGGTAGCCATGCGGCGGCGGCGGCAATTATAAGTCTCTTTTTATTAGACCACTGTTGCCCAAACGGCAAATACTTTAATAAGGCGTTAAATGTCGCTAATAAGGCAATAAAAATCAAACCAAAAGGCACCATAACGACGAGTAGTGGTGCATTAAATGGATTAGTTGTTATCAATATTACTAGTACGACGGCGTAAAGTAATAAAAGCCAGCTAATTCGCTTTAGTGGAGCGCCGTATTTCATATGTATATAGTACTCATTTACTATGGGTCGTTAAAGTAGCTAGCTCGTTTTTGTGTTCGCATATTTTTCATAATAAAAAGCGCCAAGGATGGTAAAACCGCCCGCTAAAATTAATTTGTGGCGCTTACCATCCGCTGGCAAAGACTGACCGCTCTTGGCTGCTTTAGGCAAGCCGTTGAGCGTCATATTTCTCCTCCCTTTTGAAGAGAATTGTAAGTTTTTTGTTTTGGAAAGCTTACAAAGCTAGACTACTTCAACAACAACAAAAAGTCAACACCTAATTGTAGTATTTATTACTAGTGGTAGGTGTTATTTATGATTTAAGCTCTTATGGTTGTCGTAGTAAATATCATGTATTTATAACAACTATATCTATTCACTGTCGTGCTTTTAAAGCCTTCTATCAAGTATTATTGTATAATATGTCGGTATTTGGAGTCACATATTGGCACACACATTTCAGCAAGATAAATCAGCTAGTGATTTACATGGACGGGGCTTAAAACTCGCCCTGCACGGTAAGTTTGCTGAGGCTTATAAAACATTTGAAACGGCCCATCAGCAAGTCACAGCTAGCACTGAATTCGACGGGAATATGACGGCCGTGATTTTACAATTGTCTGGGATTGACCGTGACCATGCCTTTACACTCACCCGCGAAGCAATGGCCAAAGATAAACCTGAGTTACTTAATGATAGCTTCAGTAAGCTTATTGGTGTCAGGACTAGCACCTCTGCCCTGTTAAGGCAGGGAGAACAACTTGGGCACGATGATTTAGACTATATAGAAAGTGCTCATGGGGTGGTACTGGATCTTATGTTCAGGGTAGCTGTTGTTAATAAGGTGGTTTTTAAGAACGCTGTATCTGTAACAGGACCTGATACACAGCTAAGTGGTGATCCAGCGTGGCATGCCTGGTATCACCTGGCGCGCGGATCTAACCGCTATTTCTCAGCCAGTCATGCCATGAATGCAGCTAGATATAAATTAATTGAAGGTGATCGAACAGATGCTCGCGATTGGCGCGCTAAAGCAGCCGCCCAAATAGCTCTCGCCCGTGCGCAGGATCCCGACAACCTGCGCAATGTGCAACGGACCGTTTATGGTCGTCGAATTCTTTTATTGGGTCGTCAGGTAGCTAAAGCTAGCGTGCGCCATTGGCCATAAAGTTATATTGTTTGGTCTAGTCCGCGGCTTCACGGACAACAATCGCTCAGCTTAGTCTAAAAGTTATGCACAGCTTTGTGAAAAATTTAACATAATCGTTATTGACAGGTCTTTTGGGGGTATATAAGATAAGCCTAGCACTTGAATAAAAAAAGTGCTCAAAAACAAAAAGACATCTGTAACAACCGCTTCTCGCAAGCGGTTGTTCCATAAAAAAATTAACCGACACAAAAACTAAACACTCAACCAAAACACCAACCCAACACAGCAAAAAACCGCTTCGTCCGAGCGGTTTTTTGCTTTTCGTGGGGCTTATAACAAGCATTAGTAGCAACGATTCGCGAGCTTAATTACAATTAGTCGTACCTATGAGCAGTAAGGTGCATAGCATTGTGGAGGTTGGGCTAAGTGGTGTCATTACTGACATTGAGTGTCACATAAGTAATGGCCTGCCCAACATCATTATGGTTGGCTTAGGTAACAAAGCTGTTGACCAAGCCAAAGAACGTCTGCGCAGTGCCTTTACCTCTGTTAAGTTAGATTTACCGCGTAAAAGAATAACCCTAAATCTGGCGCCTGCAGATCTTCCGAAAGAGGGTGCCGCCTTTGATTTAGCCCTTGCGGCGGCAATTCTGAGCACCAGCGGTCAGATTAATCTACCAGAGAATTATTTGTTGGTCGGTGAACTGGGGTTAGATGGTACTATCCGGCCAGTTAGAGGTCTGATCGGTAAGCTACTCAGCGCCCGTGAGCTTGGCTATAACCATGCCTATATTCCGGCTGCTAACCTGCCCCAAGCCAGACTAGTGCCGAATTTAACGGTTGTGCCTCTTGATAATCTACGCGATTTTTACCTCGATGCCAGTCAAACTGTGCCTATAAAAAGAATTAACACTAACGATGGCTTAGTAGAAATTTCCAGGACGGCGGCTGCAGATACTCAAGACTTTAGCGATGTTATTGGCCAACAACGCGCCAAGCGGGCTCTTGAAATCGCTGCGGCAGGTGGCCACAATGTTTTACTTAACGGACCGCCTGGTACCGGCAAAAGCATGTTAGCCAAATCGGTTCCAAGCATTCTTCCGCCCCTGTCACATGAAGAAGTTTTGGAAGTCAGCCATTTGCACAGCTTAAGTAGTCCTTCCTACGAAAGCATAGTCACTCAACGTCCGTTTCGAGCGCCCCACCATAGTGCCAGCGACATTGCCATAATTGGCGGTGGCCAAAAGCCCAAGCCGGGTGAGATCAGTCTTTCTCACCGTGGTGTACTGTTCTTTGACGAGCTGCCCGAATTCAGCCGGGCTAGTCTGGAGGCCTTAAGACAGCCGCTGGAAGACCGGATCATTAGTGTTGCAAGAGCCAAGGAAAGCATCACTTATCCGGCCGATTTTATCCTGATAGCCACGGCCAACCCCTGCCCCTGCGGTTACTATGGAACCAATAAAGCTTGTCAGTGCTTACCAACCCAGATTGTAAAATATCAACGCCGCCTGAGTGGACCAATTCTAGACCGCATCGATATGTACGTTGATGTCGATGATGTTGCCCACGAAAAGCTGCTCAGCCAGCAATCCTATGAAGAATCCAGCCATCAGGTTGCCCAGCGAGTTAGTCTGGCCCGTAAGCGCCAGGCTCAGCGCCAAGGTGGTATCAAAGCCAACGGTAGTTTGAATAACCGTGAAATTAAGAAGTTAAGCCACTTAACTGAGACGGCTCAGCAACTACTAAATAAAGCAGCAGCCCAGCTGCAACTATCAGCCCGCAATTACATGCGCACCATTAAAGTTGCTCGCACCATAGCTGACCTTGATAATTCCGATACTATTGAAACTGCCCATATAGCTGAAGCCCTACAGTACCGCCGGCCAGTCGTAAGTCTCTAGTGCTTGCAATTCCGCATTAACAGAGTATAAACGTCTATATTATGTCTATGGAAAGTACAGAACCAAACGATAAAGTTGCCGAAAGAACAGAGACCTTGGCGGCGGGATATGGTAATTCTGTCTACTGGTCAAGGATACATGATCTAACAGCTCACGTTGTAGCAGGTAGACTATCGCCTGAAGCCCTAAGCTCCATTGCTGCTGCCGAAGAAGAAGCAGCTATTGAACAATATAAACTTGAGCGTCAAGCAGGTCTACACAACGATACGAAAAGTTTAGGTAATGGCTTAAGCACTATCGTTAAAGGTGGTCCTAAATATCGACTAGAAAAGCATCTAGATACATTGCGCGATCAGGCTAGACTGCCCTTTCCGCTACCTGGCAGTTATGAAGAGATTCCGGATTCAGATTTCGATAGTCCTCTCTATCGCATGCGTCTGCCACGCGGTGTTTTCTTTATGGATGATGCTGAAGATCCTAGATTTATACGTTTTCATACAGATGGCATCGTAGCGTATGGCAATGTGATGACACCTGAAGGCTATCGTATTAACGCAAATACGTATGAAGTTATCAGAATTGAAGGCGACCACGGTGAGCTCTGGCAAAACCCTACCTATACTTCTGATGGTCAGCCAAGACGTCTAGCTACGCGTGTGCTTGGCTTTCCGGAATCATAATCACATTTGACCTCTGAGATTCTCTCTGTTAAACTGTGGTGCAATCAACGGTAACGGCGTAAGGAGAATGGGATAGTCAAAGCGGCGCGCCTGAATGAAGCCATTCGGGCAAACGAGCTACGAGTGATTGGCGAAGATGGTCGCCAGCTTGGTGTGCTCTCGCGCAATGAAGCCTTGGCTGCAGCCCGAGAAGCCGGACTGGATCTGGCGGAAATCTCACCGGAGGCTAACCCGCCGGTTGCTAAAATCGTTGACTGGGGCAAGTATAACTATCAGCGCACCAAACAACTCCAAAAGAGTAAGCGTGGTAGTAAAAGCCTAGACATGAAGCAAATGCGCTTCGGTCTAAAGATTGGTGAGCATGACCTTGAGGTCAAGCTCAAGAAAGTTGGTGAATTCCTGATCGCTGGCCACAAGGTTAAGATGACAATTGTCTACCGCGGCCGCGAGATGGCCCACCGCGATTTAGGCTTCAAAATGGCCGAGAGGATTATCGAACGTATGGGTGATACCATAGTAGTCGATAGTCAGCCACAAATGCTCGGTAAGCAACTACATTTTGTAATAAGAGGAAGTACCAGGAGTAAAAATGCCCAAACTGAAGACGCATAGTGGCGCCAAAGACCGCATCAAAGTAACCAAGCGCGGCAAATTGATGCATGGACATGTTAATCAAAGTCACTTTTTGCAAAAGAAGAGTGCTTCTAGAAAGCGCCGCATTTCTAGTCCTTCTTCTCTTACCGGCAAATCAGTAAAGAATGTTAAACGACAATTGGGATTATAAA
>CAZSHK010000013.1:0-20650 GCA_964606965.1 uncultured Candidatus Saccharibacteria bacterium | reverse complement strand
ATAGGTGCGGCGCCTGGATAGAAGCCTATATGTGTTTCGTAACCGCCGAAATGCACCAGGTTTCCATGGAAGGTAAAGGTGGCCAGTCCATAGCTTATTTTTTCTTTTGCTTCGGGAACTTCATCGTGTACAAGACTACGTATTTGCTCCAGTTTAACCTGTATATCTTTTGGATAGCGGCCGATATAAGCGTCAATAGTTTTAATGCTAGGGTCCATAGCCATTTAGACTTATGTAATGCCTTCATGCTTAAAGTCAACATACAAGCGGACAGTGGCGGGCTATTGACGTAAGCAATAAGAAATGATATCATAAGCACATTCGAAAGAATATAAGGAGGGTTCCGCTTTTGCGGAGCCCTTTTTATATTCTCGAGAGAACAACTTAAGGGAGGCCTTACAATGGCTGGAACTAAAGCTGGCGGCAAAGCCGCTGCTGCAACAAACAAAGCAAAATACGGTTCTGATTTTTATGCAAAAATCGGTGCTGCTGGTGGTAAAAAAGGTCACACTGGTGGCTTCTTTGCCAACCGTGACTTAGCCCGCATTGCCGGCGCTAAGGGTGGCCGCATCTCACGTAGAACTAAGAAGCTCGCGTAAGATAAGGTTTAGGAAAAGGTCGCCGGTTGCTGAGCAACTGGCGGCTTTTTTGTTTGCTGCAACCGGCGATAGGGCCGGCAGAAGCGCGACGCCGTAACTGTCCAGCTAGTGCTGCAGTTGTGGCAACGATATTTGCGGCTGGTTTCTTGTAAGCTGGTGGTCCCACAGACTGGGCAGGTGCTGCGCTGGTGCAACCAATCACGGTAAGTATCAAGGCAGTCTTGGATATGGTCACCATCAATCATGTAATCATAGGCTTTAGCTAGTTCAGCGGCTTTATGCCACGCAGCAGCCTCTAGGTGCAGCAGCTCAAAATCTGAACCATAGCGGTTGTGGTCAAGCAGAGCGTGTGCCACTTCATGCAATAATGACCAGGCTGCTACAGTTTCATCTTCTACTGTAGTAGCATAGACAACAGTTTTTGTTTTAGGTGACCAGCAGAAATCAGCGCCTGGCTCAAATGTCAGAGCAGGGAAATCTTTAGGCAGCTTTTTTATGAGTGTGCGCATAGTGTATCTTTATCATTTCATAGCAACCATATAAAACCGCCTCTTCAGTGTGAATAGCCTTGCGCATTGTGGGTAACGGCACTAGTGGTGTTTCGTATTTCTTTAATTCTTTCTGCAGATAGGGTAGGAATTTTTCAAAGTTGGTGCTAACACCGCCACCCATAACAATTACTTCTGGCTGTATTACGGCGATGAGGTCAATCAAGCCCAGCCCAAGTTCATAAGCAATTAACTTCCAAGTTTCAGCATCGTCTATCTCATTTGCTTTCTTTCCAAAACGCCTAACTATCGCTTGTCCGGACGAAACATCTTCCCACTGTTTCATTTGTCCTTTAAAGTTGATAAGGATTTGACCACCCTCGCTATCAGCCATTCCTGAATTAATCTTACCATCCGTGATAAGTGCGCAACTAATTCCAGTACCAATTGTTACATAGAGAACATTTTTAAACTCATTTTTGATAAGAATTGCTTCAAATAATCCTGCCAATTTAGCATCATTCTCAATAACAATCGGACAATGGGCCAATGACTCTACATCAGCTTGAATCGGCGCTTCGCTCCAGTGCAGCGTACCGTAACCAAGTGCGACACCTTTATCGCGGTCTAGTCTGCCGGGTACAGCTACACAACCGGCTTGGAAGTCATCACAATTTAGCTCTTTCAAGCTCGCCTTGCAGTACTCTAGCCATGTCTCATAGTCCTGAGGTGTTGCAAATTTAACCTCATTCTTAAGCTTACCGTTGCCATCAAAGCAAGCCACTAACGTTTTGGTACCCCCAATGTCAACTGCCAAGTACATATCAATTCAAGTTTAGCACAGCCGTAACAACCCTTTACTAAACTGCTCGTAACAGATATACTTAGGTTAATCTTTCTTTGGGTTGGTTTGGAGGCTATCTTTAAGCTGGCCCTTGGAAGAAATACATTTGCGAGGAGGCATGTGAAATATGCCAAAGAAAACAGTCGATATGGAAGAGCTGCTCAACAGCAGTGACATCCAACAATTAAAATCAGGTGACGTCGTTGAGGGCGTTATTACATCTGTGCGAAAGCACGAGGTCTGGATAGATTTAGGGCCCAACGGTGTAGGTGTGGTTATGCGCCGCGAGATCGGTCATGGTCAGCCATTGAAAGAAGGGGACAGCGTTGTTACCAGCGTTGTAGATCCTGAACTAGATGAAGGCTATGCGCTGCTCAGCATGAAGCGGGCTGCTAAAGATCGTGGTTGGGACGAGCTAGATCAGTTATTTGAAAAGAGTGAGATTTGCGAAATACAGCCATACGACGCTAACCGTGGTGGACTGCTGGTTGAGCTTGAAGGCATTCGCGGCTTCCTGCCGGTATCACAACTAGCGGCTGGGCATTACCCACGCGTCAGCGGTGCTGATAAAGACGAAATTTTACAGAAGTTGAATGCACTTGTCGGTCAAACGCTCAAAGTGCGAATTCTAGACCTATCGCGCAAGGAAAATAAGCTTATTTTCTCTGAAAAAGAAGCCGTCAAAGACGACATGCAGTCGCGACTAGATGGCTTAAAAGTGGGCGCTACTGTTGAAGGGGTCGTCACTGGTGTGATAGATTTCGGAGCCTTTGTTAACGTAGAGGGCATTGAAGGCCTGATTCACATTAGTGAAATATCCTGGGAACGGGTAGAAGACCCCCGCGACTATGTAAAGACTGGCCAAACCGTTAAGGCTAAGATCATTGCCATAGACAAAGACCGTTTGAGCTTAAGTCTTAAGCAAATGCAAGAAGACCCCTGGTTAGAACAAGTCAAAGCCTTCAAAAAAGGCGACAAAGTTGAGGGCAAGGTTACCCGCATTACGCCATTTGGTGCTTTTGTACAACTTAGCCCGGCCGTAGAAGCCTTGGTCCATGTTAGTGAAATGAGCGATGATGAGGGTGTTGACCCAGAGAAGCTCTTCCAGCTGAACGAGAAAAAGACTTTTAAGGTCCTAGACATAGATACTGAGGGGCGCAAAATTGCGTTAAGCCTCAAGAACACCAAGTAATGAGAATCTAAGCCAACGGGCGGTTGCCCGAGAAAGGAGTGTCGACCATGGCTGAACCAGCAGAAACTGAAGCGAAAACCACCATCGAAATCGAAGAAAACGTCACCGTCGGCACCCTAGCCGAGCAGTTGATGGTGCCGGTTTCTTCTTTAATTGCTGAGCTTATGAAGAATGGCGTTCTAGCCACCGTAAATGAGCGTATAGATTACGACACCGCCCAGATTATTGTTAGCGAACTGGGTCTAGATATTGAACTGGCTCATAAATCGCATGAAGACGAGGCCGCCCCGCGCACCAAGCGTAGTGAGGGTGGTGAAACCCGGCCACCTGTGGTGGCGGTCATGGGGCATGTAGATCACGGTAAAACATCTTTACTTGATGCTATACGTAGTGCCGAAGTAACCAAAGGCGAAGCCGGCGGTATTACCCAGCACATCTCGGCCTATCAAATTGAGCACCAGGGACGCAAAATAACTTTTCTGGATACGCCCGGTCACGAGGCCTTTGCGGCCTTGCGCGAACACGGCGCCCGGGCAACTGATCTAGCCATTATTGTGGTAGCTGCCGACGACGGCGTAAAACCACAGACCGTCGAAGCCATCCGTTTTGCCCGCAAAGCTGGGGTCAAGATGGTCGTGGCTATTAATAAAATCGATAAAGATGGTGCCGACAGCAACCGTGTTAAGCAGGAATTGTCTGAACAGGATTTACTGGCCGAGGAATGGGGCGGCGATGTCGTTATGGTAGAGGTTTCCGCCAAGAATAAGCTGGGCATCGATAAGCTGCTTGATATGGTTCTGCTGGTAGCTGATGTTGAAGAACTCAAAGCCGACCAAAAGGGACCAGCCCGCGGCATTATTATTGAGTCTCATATGGAACAGGGCCGTGGGGCTGTGGCGGTCAGTCTGGTTGAAGAGGGAACACTCAAGCCTAACCAGTTTATTGTGGCTGGTTCAACTTATGCTAAGATTCGCAATCTAGAAACAACCGATGGTACTCCCCTTAAGGAAGCACCGCCTTCGACGCCAGTTATGGTGACAGGCTTCAAGGCATTGCCTGAATTTGGTGATGAGTTTGCTGTAGCTGACGATGAAAAAACTGCCCGCCAATTAGCCCAACAGGCCGGTAGCGGAGATGGTGTTGCCGGTCGCAGCGATCTGTCCAGCACTGAACTCATCCGCATAATTGACCGCAGTAATAAAGTTGAAGAACTTACAGTAATCGTTAAAGCTGACGTTCAGGGTTCGCTAACCTCTGTAATCGACAGTTTGAAGACACTAGATACTGAAGAAGTTGCTATCCGTATGGTTGGTTCAGGCGTTGGTACCATCACTGAGAATGACATTCATTTGGCACATACTACCGGTGCCATAATTTATGGCTTTAACGTAACTATTCCGACAAGTGTTAAACAGCTAGCTGCTAGAGATAAGGTTAATGTGCGTCTCTACAAAGTTATCTATGAGCTGATTGATGATGCCAAGCAAGAGCTTAGTCAGTTACTTAGACCTGAAGTTGTTGAGACCAGCTTGGGTAGGTTGGTCGTTAAGGGTATTTTCAAGACCACCAAGACGGAAATTATCTGTGGAGGCGAAGTCACCAAAGGTAATCTAACTGTACCGGCCATGGCCCGGGTGATGCGTGGCAAGGAACAATTAGCCGAAGTGACCGTAACCAATCTTAAGCGTGGTCCGCAGGACGTCAAGGAAGTATTAGAAGGCGAGATGTGTGGCCTGAGCTTGCAGACTTCATCCAAACTGGACCTACAAGAAGGTGACCATGTTGAAGTCTTTAAACGGGAGACCCTAACCCGGTCACTGTAAGCGCTATGGAACCGCAACCAAACTCGCCAGAAGATAGCGAAGAGAAATCAAAGAAGCTGAGCCGTCGGGCTAGGGAATTTCTTCAGGGGTGGCTAACCCGGCGCGAGGAGCCGGTTGATCAGGATTCCGAAGTCGAACACGAAAAGACGGTTGAACGCAAAGAAAAGAAGACTCGCCGCCAACGTATGCAAGAATCGCTCAGTGAATTCTTTCATCTAAAGGTTGATAAGCCTGACCCAATCAAAGAGCCTTCGCCTAGTGAAGCACCAACGGCATCTGTTATGTTTACACCCGAAGCTCCAGAACCTGAAGCGGTTGAGGCTGTCGTGCCATTAGTACCCCCGCCAGCTGGACCACCGCCTATAACACCTATAGAGGGTGGCGGACCAAGTCCGGCCGAACGAGCCGCAGCCGAACATTTTGTGGCGCCGTTTCACAGTCGTGAAGCCGCAACGCCCCCAACGCATACCGTGGAGAGAGTGATTGAACGTCCCCGCGGCGCTGGTGCTGTGGCCGCCCTACTTGGCTTGGAATACCTAGCTCGCCGACGCGCCGACCGTAAAGTGCGCAAAGATTTCAATAAACAATTAAACAAGCAACAGAAAGAGACCAAAACTGCGATTAATACTGTTGATCAGCGGGTGCAAACTTCTGAACGCGAAAACCAGACCATTAAACAGATTATTGAGCGACCACTGCCGCCGCAACCACATATAGAACAAGCACAAGTGAAAGTAATTGAACGGACAATTGTGCAAGAAAAGCCAGTTACACTACCAGAACAAGCTCCACAGCGCTTACCACAACCAGAGATCCTAGCAACACCGCGGCCTAATGAAGAACCTACGCCGGAGAAAGTGGCCGAGAAAATAGTGCAGCAAACCGAAAGAGTAAAACGCCCCGAAGAGGTCCAAGAAAAGGTCAAGGCGGCAGCAGAGCGAAACCTACCCGTGGAGTCTATTTATGAACGTCGCCACGAAGTAAAAAAGCCAACCGCAAGAGCTGTCGCAGGCGGTGTTGCTGGAGCTCCTTCAGGGGGCCTGACGCCAATCGGCCAGAGTTTGCCTGCTCTTAGTGGTATGCCGGCCAGTTATGTTAGTCCCAACTCATCATCCGGGACCGATAGTCCAGACCTCTACAAACAGGCAGTTAAAAGTGGTTTGTGGGGCGCAGTAGTTGTATTAATTTTAATATCAATTGTCTTTATCGTCATCAATCGATAGAGTGTACAATACAAGCCTAGAAAAGGAGCGCTATGTTTAAGCTAGACGACAATCTGCTAAAAGAACTGGGATTAGGCACACTGCCACCCGAAGAGAAGAACAAAATGCTGGCGCATATTTACGAAACGCTTGAAATGCGGGTCGGTATGAAATTGGCTGAGCAGATGAGTAATGAGCAACTGGATGAGTTTGAAGCATTTATTGATAGAAACGATGAAACAGGTGCTCTAAAATGGCTGGAAACAAACTTCCCGAATTATAAAGATGTTGTGGGCCAAGAGCTGGAAAAGCTTAAAGGGGAAGTCAAACAGGCTGCTCCGCAGATTGTGGCTATGAGCGCTGGTCAGGGAGCAGGAGCTAACCAAGCTCCAGTGTCAGCTGTGCAGCCAGCACCGACTGTTCCGCAGAATCCAGTAGTACCACCAACTCAGCAACCGCCACAACCACCAACTCAACCGCCGGCTGCCGAACCACCAACAGCTTAAGAGCGCATGTAGCCGCGCATAAATGAAGCGGAGTCCATTTCGTTTTTGCCGACTGGCTTGATCCGCTCTATAACTAACAAACCATTCCCAGTCTGTACTGCTAATTCTTTTTGCTCCGTCATAAACGCTTTGCCCACATCTGTCACCTGTAACCTGTCACCTATAGCCTCGGCTTTGGCTAAAATGACTTCTTTACCGCCTATAAACGCTCGTGAATTTGGCCAATCAGTAAAAGCTCGTATTTCGCGTTCAATTTGTTCGGCTGGCTTATTCCAATCAATCACGCCATCTTGCTTGGTTAATTTACGGGAGTGGGTAGCTCTGTCTGAATGGGGTTGGTTGCGAGCTGTAACCTCACCGCTCAGGTATTGGGGAATATATTCTGCCAATAGCTTATTACTAAGTACTATTAGTTTTTTCGTAAGTGTCGGAGTGGTGTCGGTGGGGTCAATTGGTAAGCTTTTCTGAACAAGAATTTTGCCGGTATCAAGAGTCGGCTCAATCATCATTAAGCTAACACCAGTCTTGGTATCGCCTTCTAAGATAGCAAAGCTAATTGGGTCAGCCCCGCGCCAGCGCGGTAGTAACGAAAAGTGCGAGTTTATGATGCCTAGCGGGAAAGCATTAATTACCTTCTGCGACACAATAACACCGTAATCGACGATAACACCTAGCTGGCTAGTAAAATGCTGTTGAGCAAGAAGATCGTCCAACTCTGCACGACTGGCTGCAGTATGGACGGCCGGTGCGATCGAGGCCATGATGTCTTTGGTGGCCGGTTTGGTAATAACAGCTTCAATCGTGAACTGTTTTATAAGCGAACGCAGCGAGGCCTCGGCCACCGGGCCGCTGCCCATAAATACAATTTGCGGTTTATTCCCAGAGGTCGGCATTTCCGGCAACCTCTTCTTTATAGTCCAGAGTTTCTAGCTTGCCCTCGTCAGTTAGACGGAAAAAGGCTTCTGGTTTGTTCTTAATATGATCAATGAAGACTTTGCCATTATTGTGGTCAACTTCATGTTGTATCAGGCGGGCCATAAAGCCATCGGCCGTCATACGGAACTCCTTGCCTTGGGCATCCAACGCTTTAATGCGGACTTTGCTGTAACGGGGAACCTTGCCGTATAGGCCGGTAATGCTCAGACATCCCTCAAAATCCTCTTCAATGTTGCCTTCATACTTAGTAATGACGGGGTTAATAAAAGTGGTGAAGGTGCGGTCTTTTTTATTTTCAAAATTATTCCGAATAACCACAATTCGCAGCGACACATCAATTTGAACTGCTGCTAAAGCCACTGCCACCTCGTGGTCACGACTGGCTTCCCAGTCTAGGGTAGCCTCTTCCATGTCAGCAATAACTTGCTTGATCTCCGAGGTGATCAAACCGACTTTTTTAGAACGTTGCCTTAGGTGCGGGTTAGGCAGCGTAATAATGTCGTCTTTGGTGACCATCCCAGCAGTATACCGTATCTGTTAAGCGTTATGAAATCATCTAAAGCAGATTTGCCGGATCCAGGTCATAAATTACGTTGCTGGGCAGGTGCGTAATAAGTTCCAGCAAGTGCTGGCGGTTACGGGCTTTAACCACAATCTGCCACTCGTACTTGCCAGCCACTTTTTCGTAGAAAGCTGGGCTCGGGCCGATAATTTGAACTGGTTTTTTTAGTTTGCGTAGTTCGTTAGCCATCGTTTCAGCGGCCACTTGGGCGCTGCGACTACCAGCTCTTTTAATTGATAGCTTCATAAGAAATACATAAGGGGGAAATAAAAACGCCTCACGCTCTTTAAGCTGTTCTTTATAGAATGCCTGCCAATCTTTACTAAGAGCCGCTTGAATAGCCGGCCCGTCCGGCCTATAGGTTTGGATAACAGCCGTACTCTTACGGTGGCCACGACCGACCCGGCCGATAACTTGGCTCAATAACTGATAGGTGCGTTCTTCAGCGGTGTAGTCGGGCAGATAGAGGCTGCTGTCGGCCGCGACCACACCGACAACACTTAAGAATGGCAGGTCTAAGCCTTTAGCTAGCAATTGGGTTCCGACAATAATATCAACTTCACCCGCTTTAACCGCCTCGTAATGCTTTTCGAAGCGTTCATCTTTGGTACTGTCACTATCAAAGCGCTGAAGTCTGGCCTTTGGAAATAGTTTGCTAAGGCTTTCCATAAGTGACTTAGTGCCAATACTCTTAAATAACAGCTCAGAACTGCTACACATAGGGCACTGTAATGGCGTGTCAGAGTGATAGCCGCAGGTATGACAAAGCATTTGGTGACTATCACCGTGATAGGTTAACGGTAGGTCACAGCGTGGGCAGAGGGCCTGCCAGCCACAATTCTCGCAAAGCACTAAACGGGCGGTGCCACGGCGGTTAAGGAAAATTAGGGCTTGTTCCTGGCGTGAAAGTGCTTGCTCGACAGCCTTAATTAGCTCGTTTGAGAGATGATTATCGCGCGTTAGCTGGGTTTTATCGCGCAAATCGACTACTTTAGTCTCTAAATCGGCTGGCTGTCCAGTTGCCAGCTGTGTCATGGATATAATAGGGGCTTTTTTAGCCTCAGCTAGATAGTATTCGGCAATAGGCGGTGTAGCTGAGCCAAGTAGCAGCTGGCCCTTATGAAAGCGCGCCAGTTGTCCTGCTACGCGGACGGTTTGATAGTGAGGGGCTTGTTCCTGTTTATAGGCTGGCTCATGGAACTCATCAATAACGATCAAACCCAAGTTTTTCAGAGGTACAAACAAGGCGGAACGTGGGCCTATCACAACCAGCGGTTGTGTTGTGGTAAGCGCCTGTAGCCACACAACCCGACGCTGGGCATCTGTTAATGTGGAGTGCATAACAATTACCGAGTAATTTGGTAGGGCAGTTTGTATGGTCTGCACAAGCTGGGGCGTAAGACTTATCTCGGGCGTCAACAAAATGACTGAGCGGCCATTTTGTAGCTGCTGAGAAGCTAAATCGCCATAGACTCTAGTCTTACCTGAACCAGTTAAGCCAGCTAGTATTATAGTGCTAGTTTTAAGGGGTAGTATTTTTTTAAGAGCGTTTTTTTGGTCACTTGTTAGCGGCGGTAATTTAGAGCTTTTCTCGGTGGTTACTTGGCGTTCTGGAAGTTTAATTTTTTGTGGCAGGTTGGCGGGCAGAAAAAGCTGGGCTAGCAAACCAAGCGGCGTTGGATAGTAATCGCGAAGCCAATTAATCAACTGCAAGCTTTGATTCGGCAAAGCCGGAAGATCGACGGCTTCGTCAATTTGCTTAGTCGCAAAATTTGGTTTAGTAACTTTTGACATAACAATTCCAAGTGCTGGTCGGTTGCGCACATGAATACGAACGACACTGCCAAGTGGCAAAACCTGCTCGGACGAGTAGGTAAGCAGGTTAGCGCCCTGGTAACTGTGCAGCCTTGCCAAAATCTCATAAAACATGCTCTTATTATATGGTTTATTACATTTTATGTATTGAAAAGGGCCGAGCAGCTGGCTATACTACATAGCACGTTGTTCATATAACAATATAGAAGCTTATGCTAGACGTTTTCATTACATCACGAGTGCGCCGCAAAATTCTGGTTGTTTACGCTAAATACCCGGACTTTAAAACACATGTCCGTGGACTTGCTAAATTGATTAAAGAAGACGCCGGTAACATCCAACGAGAACTGAAACGGTTGGAAAAAATTGGTTTCCTGATTTCTGAGAAACAGGGCAATACTAAGATTTACCACACCAATAAGCACTTCATTATCTTCAAAGAATTGCAAAGCATAGTGCTTAAATCACAACGGGCTACGCAACGTAAGACCCCTTACGCCTAGGTATTCTTTTTCAAAAGAATCAAAACCTTGTTCCATTTTTGGATCGCCAAAAACGGAACCCAAAAAGCGACAGGCTTTCCAAAACACTACTGTTCACATATACCAGACCTGGTCGTGCCGCCAAGGACTCCCTTCGGTCGGTCCAGCTCTTTTATCCATATGAATCGAACTGGACTAACTTGGCGACAATTACTCGACCAGGTCTGATTGCTCACAATCGGTTTTGTCGGGCCTGGGTAAGTTGGGTGGGTTGCAAACAGGGGCGTTTATCTGTAGAATATCGGGGATATGATTCAAGTTACCAAGAAAGATCCTAAGGAATCGCTGGAGTCTCTACTACGGCGCTTTAACCGTAAGGTCCAGCAATCTGGCGTGGTTACTAATGTCAAACAAGGTCAGTATTTCGAAAAGCCAACCAGCAAGCGTGACCGTCGCAAGAAAGCTATTGTCCGCCGGGAACGTAAAGCTATTAAAGTCAAAAAGCTCAAGCTCGGCCAACGTTAAGTTGCTCGCTTAAGCGTAGTCTTGCTACACTTTAGGGTATGAGCATCAAGGGAGATATTGAGGCTGACATAAAACAGGCTATGTTAGCTGGTGACAAAACGCTAGTCCAGACTCTTCGTGGACTTAAGAGCGCTATTCAATACGCTGAGGTGGCCGCAGGCACTCAAGGTTCAGATGATGATGCGGCCGTGCAGGCGGTGCTGGGTAAAGAAGCCAAGAAACGCCAAGAAAGTGCTGACTTATACAAGCAGGGTGGAAATGCTGAAAAGGCTGAGGCCGAACTAGCCGAGAAAGTAGTAATTGAAAAATATCTTCCCGAGCAAATGAGCGAAGACGAAGTTGTTAAAATTGTTGAATCGGCTATTCAGGAAATAGGTGCAACATCGTCTCAACAGATGGGGCAGGTTATGGGCAAAGTGCGCGAGCGAACCCAGGGGCAAGCCGACGGCGGCACCATTGCACGGCTAGTTAAGGAGCGGCTGCAGTGATTGTCTTTATGGGAGTGCCTGGTAGCGGCAAATCAATGCAGGGCCGACTATTGGCTGATGAGCTTGGTTTGCCTTGGTTGTCGACGGGTGAGTTCCTGCGCATGCTTATTAGCGGTGAACAGCGCAAGGATATGGTGGCTGGAAAGTTACTGGATGATCAGCAAATTATCGCTTTGGTGCAGAAGATATTCCATCTTATTAATTCTGACCAGGAGTTTGTGCTTGATGGTTTCCCGCGTTCGGCCGCCCAGGCTGACTGGCTACTAGCCCAGGTCAAACACGGCCAACTTAAAGTAACAGCCGTTATACATCTTCAAGCAACTCTAGATGCTGTTCAGCAGCGTCTACTGAGCCGTGGAAGACCGGACGATACGGCACAGGCTATAAGCGAGCGTTTTACAGAGTATGACGAAGCTATAAAACCGATTCTTGACCACTTTAGACAGGCCGGAATTGCTGTCTGCGATATTGACGCTGCCCAGTCTCCCGCTCAAGTGCAGGAAGCTATCTTGAAAGCCGTCCATGCTCAGCAGGGTTAAAACTCCTGAAGAAATCCAGGCCATGCGCGAGGGTGGGCGCATGTTGGCGACTGTCCTTCAACAATTAAAAACGGCCACGGCACCTGGCATTACACCAAAAGACATGTCAGCTCTAGCAGCCGCTGAGCTAAAAAAGTTGGGTGGTGAGCCGGCCTTTAGGGGCTACCAAGGGTACCCGGACATTATCTGTATTTCGGTTAATAATCAGGTGCAGCACAGCATTCCAACCGCCGAACCTTTTAAAGACGGTGACGTAGTTAACTATGACTTCGGGGTACGCCATAAAGGCTTGATTACAGACGCTGGAATAAGTGTTGGCGTGGGTAATACTAGCGCACGGGTTCAGCAATTGCTGGAGGGCACACAACGAGCTCTTATGGCTGGTGTTGATGCCGTCAAAGACGGCGTACATGTCGGTGACGTTTCGGCAGCCATTGAAGCGGTGCTACGTAGTTATAACTTAGGGATAGTTCGTGATCTAGTGGGTCACGGTGTAGGCGATAACTTACACGAGGACCCCAACATTCCTAACTATGGCAGCAAGGGCGAGGGAGTTATGTTAAAAAGTGGCATGACGATTGCCATTGAGCCAATTACGACGCTTGGCAGTGAACAAATTGTAGCTGACCATGATGGCTGGACATTGTGGACAGCTGACGGTAGTTGGTCAGCCCAGTTTGAGCACACTCTTGTGGTGACTGATTCAGGCGCAGATATCTTAACCTTAGCTTAAGCGTCTAGTACTATCGTCGACAGATTGCTATACTGCTGGCATGCGTGATAGCCAGCCGGCTCATTTCTTTGGCTTAGATATTGGTACGTCTACCGTACGTTGTGTAGTTGGTATGTTGCGCGACGAACCAGATGGTAACGCCCCGCCGGTGCCATCAATTATTGGTCATGGCAGCGCGCCTAATATCGGCATGCGCAAAGGTGTTGTTGTGCATGTTGATGATGTTATTGAAGCCGTCGTAGCTGCCGTCAATGAAGCCGAACGCATCAGTGGTGTTCACGTCGCTAACGCTACCGTAAACGTCAATGGTCTGCATGTTATGGGGCTTAACTCCAAAGGTGTTATTGCTATTAGCAGTTCCAACCGCGAGATTATGAACGAGGACCGCTTACGGGTGGAAGAGGCCGCCACCATTATCCAGTTGCCACCCAACCGCGAGATTATCCAAGTTTTTGCCAAAAACTATCGGCTTGATGGCCAAGACAATATTAAGGACCCGGTTGGTATGCAGGGAATTCGTCTAGAGGTTGATACTCATATCGTGACGGCCGCTACGCCAAATATGCGCAGCCTTCACCAGGTGTTAGAAGGAGCCCGCATTAGGCCAAGCCACCATACGGTTAGCAGTCTGGCAGCCGCCGAGGCGGTACTGTCGCGCCAGCAAAAGGAATCCGGCACAGTCTTGCTCGATATCGGAGCCGGCACCACAAATTTGGTGGTCATAGAAGATGGTGAAGTTCAGCACGTTGCAGTTATTCCAATTGGTGGCATCAATGTTACCAATGATTTGGCTATTGGCCTTAAGACAGATCTCGATATTGCCGAAGCGGTTAAATTAGAACACGCCACTCTTAAAGAACCGAAGTCTGGCCAGGCATTAGTTACCATTGATAAAACGGCTCATCACTTTGAGCGTGATGACATATACATGATTACCGAAGCACGTATTGATGAGCTGATGGAATTTGTTGATAAAGAACTAAAGCGCATTCATCGCTCACGTAAGCTGCCTGGCGGCGTAGTTCTAGTAGGCGGTAGCGCCAAGCTGCCAGGGTTAGCTGAATTTACCCGCGAAAAACTACAACTAGCCGCACGTATTGGGCACCCCCAAAACCTATCCGGTTTAGTAGACACGGTGCAGGATATTGTTTACGCGCCGGCAGTGGGACTGATGCTGCTAGATATGCTACTGATGCCAGGGGCTACCCAAATGGGTGGTCCGGTAAGTGGCGGTATGGGCTTAGTTGAAGGTGTTCTAAAGCGTTTCAAACGTCACTAAAACAAAAATCTCAATCAAGTCACGGTCTCCGCACGGCGTGGTAGTGCAAGGAAGAAATGAGCAACGTACTGAGCTGTATTGGCATATACAGTGAAGGAGTAGCGCAATTTCTGACACCGCACTATGCGCTGAAGGTCAGTAAAACATGAAATTTGTTCATGTTTTTCCTGGCCTGTTGCGGAGGTGTGACTTGATTGTTCATTGATCTGAAAACTTTGTTCGGGTATACTTCGGAACATACTTTAAGGGAGAAAAGACGCCTTATGCCTCAGGTAGCGCCGGCCATCGAAACGTTTGCACGTATTAAAGTCGTGGGAGTGGGTGGAGCTGGCGGTGCGGCCATTAACCGCATGGTAGAGGCAGGCGTTGAAGGTGTTGAGTTTATTGCCATTAACACCGATGCCCAGGCCTTACATCACTCTAAGGCGCAGAAAAAAGTTCACATTGGTAAAGACGCCACTCGTGGATTAGGGGCCGGCGCCGACCCATCGGTTGGTCAAAAGGCCGCCGAAGAGTCCAAAGACGAAATTAAAGAGGCACTATCAGGTGCTGACATGGTCTTTATAACCTTAGGTGCCGGTGGTGGTACCGGCAGCGGCGCCGGCCATGTCGTTGCCCAGATGGCAGAGGATACCGGAGCCCTAATAGTTGGTTTTGCCACTAAGCCATTTGCCTTTGAGGGCGAAAAACGCCGCCGTAATGCCGAAGAGGCGATTACTAAATTACGTCAAACAGTCGACACCCTAATTGTGATTCCGAACGATCGCTTGCTACAGACTATTGATCGCCAGACACCTCTACTAGAGGCCTTTAAGGTGGCAGATGACGTTTTGCGCCAAGGCGTCCAAGGCATATCTGACCTTATTACCGTACATGGTCTGATTAACCTCGACTTTGCCGATGTTAAAGCCGTTATGAAAAATGCTGGCTCAGCTCTTATGGGCATTGGTCGTGCTAGCGGTGAAAACCGGGCTGTCCAAGCCGCCCAACAGGCCATTGAATCTCCACTATTGGAAGTTTCTATCGATGGTGCCCGCGGCATCCTGTTTAACGTTATTGGCGGCAACGATATGTCCATGCACGAGATCAACACTGCCGCCGAAACTATTACGGCGGCCGCTGATCCCGATGCCAACATCATTTTTGGCGCTACTATCAACCCAGAACTGGAAGGCGAGATTATAATTACTGTGGTAGCAACCGGTTTTGATGCTTCCTATTTCACCGATCGAGTCGCCGAAAAAACCGAACCAGCCAGTAACGTTGTGACTACTGAGGAAAAACCCGAAGAAGCCAAGACCGATGAAGGCGAAATCGGTGATATAAATATGGATCTAGAGCATAACGATGACGTCAGTGATTTTCACGCCGATGAAAGCACTGTACCTAACATATGGGCTTTACATAACGAAGAAGACAATGACGACAAGGATAAAGTCGAAGCTGAAACTACAGTCTTTAGCAGCCCGGAGGAAGACGAACTAGAAAAACCATCGTTCTTAAGACGACTTAAAAATCGCGGTAAAAAAACCAAAAAAGACGAAGATTCGGCCGATGAAAATAAGACAGACGAAGAGAAAAGCTAAAGCTTATCTGTAAGACCCGGCTCAACAGAGGAAACTGGCCAATTTGGCAGTAAATAATACACCAATAATCATCTTGCAAAGCGCTATACATAGAGGTATGCTGCTTCGTAGACACGCTATATCTAGGGATAAGACTATAACGACGCTCTTTGATAAATGAATACAATTTTGATTCAACCGGCACTGGTTGAGAAGGGGACAAACCTATGCAGTGTAGTCACTGTCACCATGCCGATACCAAGGTTATAGAGTCACGCGATGTGGCTGAGGGTGAAGCAATTCGCCGTCGCCGCGAGTGTATACACTGTCAGCAGCGCTTTACGACATATGAACGCATTGAGCGGCCACAGTTAATCGTCATTAAAAATGACGGGATTAGACAACTCTTTAACCGTGACAAGCTGTTAGCCGGCCTGTATCGGGCTTGTGAGAAAACTCCGGTTACCAGCCTACAGTTGGAGGGCCTCGTCGCCAGCGTCGAGGAAGAACTTTACAACTGTGGGGAGGCGGAAATTCCGTCGACCAAAATCGGCGAGCTGGTTATGGAACGACTGGCTGATCTGAATGACGTCGCTTATGTGCGTTTTGCAAGTGTCTATCGACGCTTCAAAGATATCGCCAGTTTTGAACATGAGCTGTCACAGATCAGAGAACAAAAAGCTGACAAAAACCGACCCGTCAAAGTCTAGACAACTTTGACGGTTCCCCCGCCCAATTTTTCACGTCTTGCTTGGTAAAAAGTAAAAGCAAGCCAGACCGCCTAAAATTGGGCAGGGGAGCTAAGCGGATAGAAGAGAGACCTATCCGTGGCTCTAAACAAAAACTTCAAATTAACATACTAATTAAAAAGGGGGTCGTCTGCAGGTGGCAGGCGACAGTGAGGAAACTATGGCACAAACAACAATGCTCGGCCTGCGCCGTTTTTTTACTAGCAACAGCGAGAAGGCTTACGATAAATTAACTTGGGTCACGCGTGATTCAGTTATTGTGAATCCGCAAAGCAATACTCCGGTCTTTGAACAGAAAGACGTTGAATTCACCGACGGCTGGTCACTGAATGCAATTAATATCGTGGCTCAGAAATATTTTACCGGTACACCGGGTACCGCTGAACGAGAAGGCTCACTTAAGCAACTGATTGACCGCGTGGTCGACACTGTTACCCGCCAGGGTCAGCAAGAAGGTTATTTTGAATCTGACACAGAAGCCGAAGATTTTCGCGAAGAACTTAAGTATATTTTAGCCACTCAACGAGCTGCTTTTAACAGCCCGGTTTGGTTTAACATTGGTGCACCGGCCCGTGCCCAACAGGCCAGCGCCTGTTTTATTTTGGGTATCGAAGATACTATGCCGGCTATCCTGAATTGGTTTACGGAAGAAGGCATGATCTTTAAGGGCGGTAGCGGTTCGGGTATTAACCTCAGCGTTATTCGTTCCTCAGCCGAAAAGCTTGGTAAAAGTGCTGGTACAGCCAGTGGTCCACTGTCCTTTATGCGGGGCGCCGACGCCTCAGCCGGAGCCATTAAAAGTGGTGGCAAAACGCGGCGGGCAGCCAAAATGGTCATTCTTAATGTTGATCACCCGGATGTGGAAGAGTTTATCTGGTGTAAAGCTCGTGAGGAACGCAAAGCTCGTGTCCTAGCCGACGCCGGTTACGATATGGATCTAGATGGTAAGGATGCACCGTCCATTCAGTACCAAAACGCCAATAACTCGGTACGTGTAACGGACGACTTCATGCAAGCCGTTCAGAACGATGATGATTGGGATCTAAGAGCTGTCACTAGCGGCAAGACTGTTAAAACTGTCAAAGCCCGTGATCTCTATAGACAGATTAATGAGGCCGCCTGGGAATGTGCTGATCCAGGACTGCAGTTTGATACCACTATTAATAAGTGGCACACCGCGCCTAACGCCGGTCGTATCAATGCCTCAAACCCTTGTAGCGAATACATGCACCTAGACAACTCAGCCTGCAATCTAGCCAGCATTAATCTGCTCAAGTATCTGAAAGATGACCATAGTTTTGACATTGAAGCGTTCAAGCACACGGTTGAGCTCATATTCACCGCTCAAGAGATACTGGTCGGCTACAGTGAGTACCCAACCGAGCGCATTACTAAGAATGCTAAAGCCTACCGGGAGCTTGGTATAGGTTATGCCAACCTTGGCGCACTGCTTATGGCCCAAGGCTTGCCCTATGATTCTGATGAAGGCCGTGGCCAAGCTGCCGCTATTACAGCCCTGATGACAGGTCATGCCTATGCTACCAGCGCCAAACTGGCTCGTCGTGTCGGACCATTTGCTGGTTTCACCAAAGACCGCGAAGGCATGTTAAGGGTGCTCAAGATGCACCGCGAAGAAGTTGCCAAGATTGATGCAGTTCTTGTTAGTGAAGAGTTGCTCAGCGCAGCAGCCACTGCCTGGGACGAAGCCGTTGAGCTAGGCGAACGCTATGGTGTTCGTAACTCGCAAGCTTCTGTTCTGGCACCGACCGGTACTATTGGTCTAATGATGGACTGTGATACCACTGGTATTGAGCCAGATCTAGGACTAGTCAAATTCAAGAAGTTAGTGGGTGGCGGTACGATGAACATCGTCAACCAGACAGTGCCACGAGCGCTACGAGCTCTTGGCTACACCAAGAGTCAAACAGACGATATTGTTAGCTACATCGACCAAGAGAAGACCATTCTGGGCGCGCCGCATCTTAAGAAAGAACACGAACCAGTCTTTGCTTGCTCGATGGGTGACAATTCTATCCATTACATGGGACACGTTAAGATGATGTCGGCTGTTCAGCCATTCATATCCGGTGCCATCAGCAAGACTGTTAACATGCCAGCCAGCGCTACCGTAGAAGATGTTGAACAACTACACATGGAAGCTTGGAAGCTGGGCATCAAGGCTATCGCTATCTACCGTGATAACTCCAAGGTGGGCCAACCCTTAAGCATGGGCAAGAAAGAGGGAAACAGCCTACAAGCACCAGCTGAGGTGGCTGCCTTAACGACGGTTGTCGAGCAACTTACCCCTGGAAATGCACCAAAGAACATTCAGCGTCACGAGCTCCGCAAAGTCCGTAACGCCAAGACGTTCAAGTTTACGATTGCTGGCATTCGCGGTTACTTCACTGTTGGTGAGTACGATGACGGTACCCCTGGTGAGCTATTCATTAGTATTGCCAAGCAGGGTTCAACCTTGCGTGGTGTCATGGATGCCTTTGCTACCAGTGCTAGTTACGCACTTCAATACGGTGTACCGCTGAAGAAATTTGTTAGGACCTTTACTAACACTAGCTTTGCACCAGCTGGTATCACTGACGATCCAGATATCCGTACTGCTAGCTCGATCATAGACTACATATTTCGTCGACTGGGTAAGACCTATCTGAACTTCGATGACCAGCTAGAAGTAGGCCTGGCATCAATAGAGGATATGCCCACTGGTCAAACCAGTCTGCTGACCGAAGAGATCAAGCAAGAAGCGGAACCCAGTGCACTGGACGAGGAAATAGCTGTCTTAGCATCAGTTGCAGAACCTGTCGAAGAGACAACTCCAGTACCAGAGGCTTCCAACCCGGTTACTAGAGTAGTAGACAACCACCAAGATAGTGCGCCGCTCTGCTACAACTGTGGTAATCAGACCCAAAAGGCCGGCAGTTGCTACGTCTGCACGTCTTGTGGATCAACCACAGGATGTAGTTGATCCACCCTGAGTTTGTCGAATAGAGGGCTCAATTACTGGTTGTAGCTAGACCGCTTAGGGACCAACCGACTGAACTAAAAACGGACTCATTTAAGGTAGTCCGTTTTTAGTTACGAGGCACTGATTACTTAATGATATTAAGTAGCTGTGGATAAACCTTAAGGTTATTAAGTAGTTATAGCCATACGTAGATAATATCACAACGAAACAGGGGTGACATCTGATCGTGAGCTTAATTACAACGATATCTATCCCTGTTAGGTAATTTATCAGGGAGCAGACTAAGAAGCATACCTGATAATTACAACGCTTTTTTAACCATATTTCACCTCTGTATATCTGTATTGTGATGTGTTAGTTAATAATCTAAAGTAACTACTGTTGACCGAAAATAAATAACTAACGGAAAAATCAACATTGAACACCGAGCAGCATAATAAATCGTTTCGCGGCACCATGCCTATACCGGTGTTGTTACATGATGATCCGCAGCAGGTGATTACTATTCATGGGCCAGGCGCTGAAGGTTTAGGGGTTGTACCACAGGTCTTAGACCAAACTAGTGCGCCGTACCTGGTGACTAACCCCAACACAACAGTGGTCACCGCTGAGAATTCGCTGGCAAGTGGGGCGGCGCCGCGGTTTGCTGATTTGGGTCAAAGTCCTAATCAGGTAATATCTGGTGGAACAGATCTGGAAGGTAATCTGAATTACTCAACTCTGGCTTCACAATCCTCGTCTAAAACGCCACCTCCCGTAAAAAGACCGTCGTGGAAAGTATTTGCTTCTATGACCGGTCTGTTTCTGATGCTGCTAGCCTTCATGGGTACAGTCTGGTTGATGAATCGTCATCCTGCCAACCCAGTCAATAACGGCTTGACTAGCCAAGCAGCGCTACTGTCTGTTGGTAAGGATCAGACTCTGGGCATCAAGGGTAATTTGGGGGTAAGTCAGGCAGCCAGCGTTCAGGTGCTGACAGTTAGCGGGCAGGCGACTATTGGTCAGGGTCTGATTGTCGCCGGTGACGCAAGCTTTAGCGGCACTGTAAAGGCCAGCTTTTTCGTCGGTGATGGCTCACAGCTTACTAATTTGCCTATCCCAGCTATACCTAATGTCCCAGATAATATTGTTCTATTGAGTCCGGGAAGCCCTCAGAGCGGTGATATTTCTGTCAGCGGCATTATTGCGGCAGGGGGTATACAGGGTAGCGGAGCAAGCATCACAACCATTACCTCTACATCTGTTATCGCTAACAGTTTTATTCAAAATGGCAACATTGTGTGCGATATAACCAATAACTGTGGTTTTGGCGGTGGCGTTAACGGTTTTAATAACGGCGGCAA
>CAZSHK010000012.1:0-20884 GCA_964606965.1 uncultured Candidatus Saccharibacteria bacterium | reverse complement strand
CGCTGGCTTAAGGCATGTTTGCACTGTCTATATTGAAGCGCCGCCCTTGAGTTGCACTTTAGCTGTTAATCCAGTTAGTAGTTCGGCAGGGCTGCGCACTCTTGCATGGACTGTCGGTGGCTCACCAACTGGTGCATCGATTATGGCAAGCTATGGCCCCAATCCGGGTAGCGTTGCACCTTCTGATGGCTCTATGTCGTGGACTATTGGTCGCAATACCACCTTCACTATGACTGTTTCAAAGTCCGGAGTACCGAATGTCCAATGTCAGGGGACGGGTACTATTAGCCCAGACTGCGGTAACCCGAATATAGTGGGTAAAGTACCCAATGAACACACTACAATGACCGCAACTGGCGGGGACGGTACTTATGCTTGGTCGACACCAGGTTCGTCACCATCGTTTAGCAGTATTAGTGGAACAGGTAATGACACCTTTGAAGTGGCTTGGTCAGCTACGGGCAACTATACAGTTCGTCTTAGCAGTGGGGGTGGTACGGCCGATTGTCATGTACAAGTTAGCGCACCGCCATTGCTACCGTATCTGCGTGTTTACGGTGGCGATGTGGCCGCTGGTAGCGGCTTTGGTGCGGGCTGTGCCCGAACACCTGGCAGTGATAATGGTCAAATTCTGGGCTACCATCCAGCCAATGGCGCTGGGGTTGAATTAGCCGCCTTTGCGCTGAATACCATCGATGGATTCACTAGCGCAACTGATCGTGCCACTGATCCTAAGGCACCAAGTGGCCTGTCATTTTCTAACACCAGCGGTGCTCCGCCTTATTATGGCAATTTTGATACCGCTGCTAACGCAGTTCTGTTTTGTGCCAATGACTATCCAGTACCAGGCGACGCCACGGCGATTGCATCGGGCAGCAATGTTAGCGGGTTAGGTGCAGCCGGGCAGACCAAGAGCTATACACTGCCGTCAGGCGGATCGCCCTCAATTCTACAGAGTGGTCAGATAAGCAAAGGGCGAAAAATAGCAATCTATGCCAATAGTGACGTCTTCATAAGAGGAAACCAAATTAACTATGAAGGAGCTGATGGTGGAACCTCCTGGGCAAGCCTGGCAGAAATACCATCCTTCTACTTGGTGGTGAAAGATCATAATATTTACATTGATAAGTCAGTTACCCGACTTGATGGTGTATTCATAGCCCTACCAAACAGCAGTGGCAACAACGGTAAAATCTATACTTGCACAGATACTTCCAGTGCGCCGTATTTGTTTACGACCTCTAATCTAAACGCTAACTGCAATTCCCAACTCGTAATTAATGGTGTCTTTATGGCAAATCAGGTTAAGTTCCAGCGTAGTTTTGGCGATGTTAATAACGGCAATATTGCCGAAGTCTTCCACTACGGTGCGGAACTGTGGGCTACACCACCGGCTTCTGGTAGTACTAGCAGCACGACATACCAGTCAATTACCGGACTGCCTCCGGTTTTGTAAAGAATATTGCCCATTTAAATTTTACTGTTTCCTAGTTATTGCTTATGCTATAATCTGACCAGAGAATCTAAAGTGGGCACTTATATTGGTAATGAATAATAAACAAAAACTGAAGAACCGTTGCTCGTGGCTCATTGCTCATAGCCCATTGCTGGAGGTAGTATGAGTATTCTGACCGGCGTTACCGATTTCTTTGGACTAGATATTGGCACTACTGCTGTCCGGATTGTTCAGTTGAGGGGCAGCCACCCAAAATCGCTCGTTAAATATGCCTATACTCCGCTAGACAGCAAAGTAGCGTTGAGTGATTCAAAGGCTGATCAGCAAAAAGTGGTTCAAATTGTTAAGACTCTCATAGATCAGGCCAACATTAATACCAATCATGTCGCAGTCGGTATTCCATCTAACCGCGTTTTTACCACTGTTGTTGACATCGAACGCTTAAGCTCGGCCGAACTTGCCAAGACCATACATATACAGGCTGACTCACTTATTCCAACGCCTTTAAGTGAATCAAAAATAGACTGGACACTTCTAGGTGATTCGCCCAAGGACAAAACCAAGGTAGAGGTTCTGATAAGTAGCGTAACTAATGATTTCGTTGAGAACCGACTCGATTTGCTGGAATCAATCGGTCTAAATGTAATAGCTTTTGAACCGGACAGTATTGCCTTGATGCGTGCTATCGTGCCGACTGATGCAGCTGCACCACAAATGGTGCTAGACATTGGTAGCAAGGCGACTGATCTTATAGTTACAATGAATGGTGCACCTCGCTTAATACGATCAATTCCCACCGGGACAGAGGCTATATTACGGGCTGCTGCCCAAAACTTGAATATAGACGACAAACAAGCCCAACAGTTTGTGTTTAAATTTGGCCTGGCTAAAGAAAAGCTAGAGGGCCAGATTTATCACGCCATTATCAGCACAATTGATATATTGGTGGGTGAGATTGAGAAGTCAATCAAGTTTTTCCAGGCTCGTTATCTCAATGTTAAAATTGAACGAATTGTTGTGACTGGTGGTGCATCGGCTCTGCCAGAGTTCCCGCTATATCTTGCTAATAAATTCGGTATTAATGTTGAGATTGGTAATGCCTGGCGTAATGTAACCTATCCAGCTGATCGACAGAACGAATTAATGAGCGTTTCTAACCACTTTGCCGTGGCAGCTGGGTTAGCGGAGCGTCAAGAATGATTCAATTTAATCTCTTACCCGATGTAAAACAAGAATTTATAAAAGCAAAGCGTACTAAGCGCAACACTATTCTAATTGCCGGTGCCGTAACAGCTACTGCGCTATCTATACTAATTATTTTGTTGTTAGCAGTGAACCTAGTCCAGAAAAAGCATTTGCGCGATTTAAATGGTGATATAAAGAAATACAGCACACAGCTGCAAAATACCCCAGATTTGAATAAAATTCTGACGGTTCAGAACCAGTTGAATAGTTTACCAGCCTTACATGACCAAAAACCTGTTGTTTCGCGACTGCCAGATTATTTGGCAAAAATAACGCCCGCCAAGGCAAGTGTTACTACCTTAAGCATTGATTTTTCCGCCAACACTATTTCGATTACTGGTGAGGCAGATAATCTGAGCACTGTGAATAAATATGCTGATACGATGAAATTCACAACATTTACAACAGATTCCGATGAAAAAGCCAAACCGGCCTTCAGCGAAGTTGTTCTTAGTAGCTTTAACCGTGGCGAAAAGAATATCAGTTATACTCTCACCCTTAAATTCGACCCAGCCATATTTGATATCAAAAATGCAATAACTCTGACAGTACCGAAAATCATTACTACCCGCAGCGAGACAGAAAAACCGAGTGATTTGTTTCAGACAACACCAACAAATACGGGAGGGCATTAAAGATGCTCAAATTTGGATCTACTAAACGCTTACTTATCGACAAAGCCAATAATACGATGGTTTGGGTTGTGGCTGTTGCGTCGTTTGTTACGGTCTTTTCTTTGGTAGCATCAAAAGCACTCCTAAGTCAGCATAGCTACCAAAGTCGCGTAACAGCTGGCAAGGAGAAGGCTGTTAAGCAACTTAAGAGTAATATAGCTGCAACCAAGGACCTACAAGTTGCCTATAAAGCATTTGTCGAAACACCTTCGAATGTACTTGGTGGAAATCCTAAAGGGCAAGGTGACCGTGATGGTGACAATGCCAAACTGGTGCTAGATGCTCTACCAAGTAAATACGACTTCCCAGCGCTGGCGACAAGCCTAGATAAAATTTTGACAATTGAGAATTTCAAAATTCAAAGCATTAATGGAACCGACCAAGAAGTTGAACAAGCTAATACTGAAGCTAGCGCAAATCCAGAATCGATTGAAATGCCGTTCTCCATATCCTTTACTGGTAGCTATGCGGGCATAGGTCATCTACTTAGTACGCTAGAAAAATCAATTCGTCCGCTCCAAGTTCAATCGCTTGAGCTTAGTGGTGAGAACGGTAATATGCAAGCAACTATTAGCGGCAAAACATTTTACCAGCCGGCTAAGAGTCTTAGCATAACAACGAGGACCATAAAATGATTCGCTACGCTCAACATAAGGTTACAGGTTACAGGTTAGAGGTTACAGTAAAACAACTGTCTACTGTAGCGACGAAAGGAGCTACTCTGTGAAACAAAAAGATTTTCTTTTGATTGGTGTTGTCGTTATTGTGAGTGCCGTGGCGTCTATAATTCTGACTAAAATTATTATCTCACCACCCAAGAATCGTCAGCAAGAAGTCGAAGTCGTCAATCCTATTAGCGCTGATTTCAGTAAACCTGATCCACGTTCTTTCAATACAGCTGCCTTTAATCCGACGCAGCTGATCACAATTGGTGAGAATCAGAACGCCAACCCATTTAACGTAAGCCATTAGGAGGCGGACATGAGTGTCTTATCCGCCACTTCACAAAAACAAGTTGAAGACATTCTGGTAGAACAAAAACTGCTGACGCGCGAGGAGTTGGATAATATTCGTGCCAAAGCCATCAAGGACCATACACCGGTGCTTGGTTTGCTGGTGAGCGAGGGTCACATAACTAATGAGGATCTTACTAAGGCCATCGCTAATGTCACTAAAGTCCCTTATGTCAATTTGACCAAGGCCAGAGTTGATCCGGAAGTACTGGCATTATTACCGGCCGATGTTGCCGAACGTTATATGGCCGTGCCACTTGGTGAGATTCAGCACCGCCTGGCTGTTGCTATGTTAGACGCTGATAATGTACAGGCAGCTGACTTTTTATCCAATAAAGTGGGGCGGCCTATCAAAGTATACGCCGCAAGTGAAGAGGGCATCCGACAGATTCTAGCGCAATATAAAGCTAAGATAAATGATGAAGTCACCAGTGCTTTAGCCGGACAAAAAGAAGTTTCTGATGTGGCCGCAGCCGTTACTAAAGCCGAAGATATTGAATCTGTTACCCAGGACTCGCCGGTCAGTAAAGTACTTACAGCCATGCTGGAATACGCCGCTAATCATCGAGCCAGTGACATTCATATTGAACCACTTGAAAGAGAGCTAAAAGTTCGCTGTCGTATAGATGGCATATTACGCGAAATGATGCGTTTACCGAAAGCCACTGAACCACCCATAGTCTCACGTATTAAAATTTTGGCTAATCTCAAAATAGATGAACACCGAATTCCCCAAGATGGTACCTTTACCGTGACAGTCAACAAACGGCCAATCGACCTACGTATTGCTATTAGTCCAGTGGTGTGGGGCGAGCAGGTAGTTATTCGTTTATTGGATAAAACCGGTACGAGCCTGAAGTTGGAAGACATGGGCTATCACGGCCCAAGTTTGTCGCTGATTCGCGAAGGACTAAAACGACCAAACGGCATGATTCTTACTAGTGGTCCGACCGGTTCCGGTAAGACAACTTCAATGTACGCTCTTATCCAAGAAATAATGAGCGAAGACATTAATATCGTTACGCTCGAAGACCCAATCGAATACAAGATGGAGGGGGTCAACCAAATTCAGGTAAATGCCGAAGTCGGTCTGACATTTGCTACTGGCTTGCGCTCTATTTTGCGCCAAGATCCGGACGTTGTTTTGGTGGGTGAGATTCGTGATAAAGAAACCGCTACGCTAGCCGTGCAAGCCGCCCTAACTGGCCACCTTGTGTTTAGTACACTTCACACCAATTCGGCGGCTGGTATTCTACCGCGCCTGCTAGATATGGGCATTGAACCGTTCTTGATAGCCAGCACTGTACACACTGTTATTGGGCAGAGGCTAGTACGGCGACTTGGCGACAGTAAAGTACAATATCAAGCTGAGAAAGCCGAAGTCGAGGGCATACATAATACACTTGGCAAGCTTTTGCCAACAAATGCCACAGAGACTGAAAAGGTTAGCCAGTACTTAGGCTACAAATCCTTGCCTCTGCGTGACCAAACCGCTTATACTTTGTTTAAGGGCAACGATGGTCCGGATAGTCCAGGAGGCTACAAAGGCCGGGTAGGAGTCTACGAAGTGTTTACGGTAACTGAATTGATTCAGGACCTGATCTTAAAACGATCTACTAGCGGCGAGATTGAAAGGGCTGCTCAAACCCAAGGCATGGTGACTATGCGACAAGATGGTTACTTGAAAGCCTTGAATGGTCAAACTACTCTGACTGAAGTAAATCGCGTCGCCGCCCTGGACAACGCTTAATAAGTAAGGAGCTATGAGACATGAGTCACGAGAAAGAATTAATAAGAGATTCAAGAATGAATATTTTTGAATCATTGCTCAAGACTCACGACTCAACACCCACGACTCTTGCTAGCGAAGGGAGCTTATGATGCAGGGACAACCAAGAATTGAAGTACTACTAGAAGAAGTTATTAAGAAAAAAGCTTCAGACTTGCATTTGCAAGTTAGTCTACCACCAACGCTTCGTGTTGATGGCGCCTTGCAACCCGTTGCTGGTGCGGACCCGTTGACCGAGGAATCAATTGAGGCCCTAATCTTCGCCATTTTAGACGAAGACCAGAAGCAAATTCTATTGAAAGACAAAGAGTTTGACTTTAGTTTTGCTTTTGGTGACATTGGCCGTTTCCGCGTTAATGCATTCCACGAACGCGGCAACCTGGCGGCTGCTTTACGCCTGATTCCCAATGAGATTTTGACTATTGAACAACTTGGTTTACCCCAAATCGTTAACAAATTTGCAGACTATCCACGCGGTTTGGTCCTAATTACCGGTCCGACTGGCTCGGGTAAATCGACTACTATGGCAGCTATTCTTCATAAGATTAATATTGAGCGCGCTGCCCACATTATCACCATTGAAGATCCGATTGAATTCACCCATAAAAGTAAGAAATCGGTGATTGTGCAGCGTGAAGTCCATTACGATACCTATTCGTTCTCAGCTGCTCTGCGGTCGTCCTTGCGCGAAGATCCCGACGTGGTACTAATTGGTGAAATGCGCGACTTAGAAACAATTGCGGCTGCTATTACTATTGCTGAAACCGGACACTTGGTTTTAGCGACGCTTCACACTAACAGTGCTGCGCAGAGTATCGACCGTATGATTGACGTCTTTCCACCGCACCAGCAGCCCCAAATACGGGCCCAGCTATCAAATATCTTAATGGCCATTTGTTCGCAACGCCTAATTCCAGCCATTGGTGGCGGCCGTATTGCTGCTGCCGAAATTTTGGTAGCCACGCCAGCTGTCCGCAACATTGTTCGCGAAGGCAAGAGCCACCAACTAGAGGCCGTGATTCAAACCGGTGCTGAATTCGGTATGCAATCTATGGATAAAACTCTTGTATCGCTGATACACAATGGAACTGTAACCTATGATGAAGCTCGTATGGTAGCGGTTGATATTGAAGAGCTCGATCGGTTGATGAGGAGCTAATGTGAATAGGTTACGGGTTATAGGTTACAGTTTACAGAACAGCGGTGCGTTGCTATGCTGACTTTTCATTATGTTGCCCGTGATCCCACTACTGGGGAGAAAATAAAAGCCGATCTTCAGGCTGCTGATCAAGCAGCCGCATCTAAAATGGTGCGTGCCCAGGGCCTAGCACCCCTGGAAATTACAGCTGAAGCTCAGCAAGAAAAAGGTCTAGGCAAATATCTACACCGCATTAAAACAAAAGATAAGGTGTTGTTCTCGCGCCAGCTGGCCACTCTTATTAATGCTGGCTTACCGCTAATTCAGAGTCTTCGCAGTGTGGCCGGTCAAGCCACCAATAAACACCTAAAGGTTGTAATAAATAGTGTCATTACCGACGTTGAAGCTGGCTCAACTCTGTCGGCAGCTTTATCGCGTCACCCCAATGTTTTTAACCAGGTCTATGTTAGCTTAATAGCGGCTGGTGAAACTTCTGGTACTCTAGATAAATCATTGGAGCGCTTGGCCGCTCAACAAGAAAAAGATGCTGAGCTGATTAGTAAAGTACGTGGCGCTTTGGTATATCCAATAATCGTAATTTTAGTAATGATTGTAGTGGTTGGCTTTATGATTGTTAAGGTAGTGCCGCAGGTGCAAATTCTGTATAAAGGCATACCCGGTGCTACCTTGCCACTCGTGACTCGTATAATGCTGACAGTTTCTAATCTAACTATAAGATTCTGGTGGTTAATGATAATTCTTCTAATAGCTATCGGTTTTGGTGGCAGCCGCTGGGCCCGTACACTTGGCGGCAAAAGGGTTATAGATAAATTGAAAATGCATATGTGGCCAGTTGGTTCACTGTTTATGAAAATGTATATGGCCCGGTTTGCCCGGACGGCGGCTACCTTAGTTGCTAGCGGCGTACCGCTTATTCAGGTGCTGGAAATAACTTCAAACGCCATAAATAATTTTCACATTAGCGAGTCAATCAAACGTGCAACCGAAAAAGTTAAAGGTGGTAAAGCGCTCTCAGAATCACTGAAAGGCGACCCTAACTTCTTAGAATTGGTACCAAACATGCTGCATGTTGGCGAACAATCTGGTTCTATTGAGCAAATGTTAGGTAAGACAGCTGATTATTACGAACGTGAAGTCGATAACGAAGTTAAAACAATTTCCACGGTTATTGAGCCGGTTCTCATGGTAATACTGGGCGTGGTTGCTTTTGTTATTGTGGCGGCGGTGCTTCTGCCAATTTACGGTCTGGCGGGGAAGACGCTAATACACTAGTGGAAAAGTGTTTGCTTTTTTAAAGATAAAGTCTTACTATCGAAAGCATAAGCATAACGAAACAACCATAAAGGGGGGCATATTAAATGCTAAATATAAAAAAGAAAACCGAAGGCTTCACAATTATTGAAGTCTTGATCGTGCTAGCCATTGCTGGCTTGATTCTACTCATAGTGTTCTTGGCCGTACCTGCTTTGCAGCGTAACAGTCGTAACACACAACGCGCCAATGACGTCTCACGTTCGCTAGGCGCTGCTCAGGAAGTCCTCAATAACAACAATGGTAACTTGGCTACGCTCACTAGCGCTAGTCTTCGAACCGCTATTGGTTCACCTGCATACTATGTTCCAGCTAACATAACAGTTGCCGCTATGCCAGCCGCCACAGCTTCACCTAACGGTCTGAACGCAACAACCATTGATACCATGGTTATGTACACGGCGGCTACGTGCGACCCAGCTGCTGCGCAGGCCGGTAAAGCCATCTCTGGTACAGTTAGACAGCTTGCCGTAGTTTGGACTAACGAAGCTGCTGTCCTTAGGTGTCAGAATAGCTAGAGACAATCGTCTTCACGCAGATCTCAGTGGTAGAATAAGAGCGTGATCATAGTAATACTAATGCTGCTCGGGCTTTGCCTGGGCAGCTTTAGTAATGCACTAGTATGGCGTCTGCATGAGCAGGAACAAGAGAGCAAAAAACAAAAAGCAAAAAACAAAAAGGACCTGTCTATATTGCACGGGCGTTCGATGTGTCCTAATTGCAAACACCAATTATCCACAAAAGACCTGGTGCCGGTTCTTAGCTGGTTGTGGCTAAAGGGCTGCTGTCGTTATTGCCGCCAACCCATATCTTGGCAATATCCGCTTGTCGAGCTTATGACAGCAGCCCTATTTGTGGCGTCATACATCTTCTGGCCCTACAACTACTCAGCATTATTTATCTTTTGGTTAATCTTCTTGGTTGGATTTATGGTTCTTACTATCTATGATTTGCGCTGGATGTTACTGCCAAATAGGATTGTCTATCCACTTGTTGTTTTGGCAGTTTTACAGACATTAATCGTGATTGTTTTATATGGTGGTGGACTAGCGGCATTAATGGCTGCAATTTGGGGTTTATTAATTGTTGGTGGTCTGTTTTACGGCTTGTTCCAGGTCTCTAAAGGTCGCTGGATTGGCGGCGGAGATGTTAAATTGGGTGTCTTATTGGGCATTATTGTCGGCGGACCGGCTAACGCGCTACTTTTACTATTCTTGGCTTCATTGACAGGTTGTTTAGTGTCTATACCGCTCTTATTAACCGGCCGGGCAACTAGGACAAGTCGCTTGCCATTTGGTCCGTTCCTAATGCTTGGTGCAGCTATAACGTATTTATTTGGTCCGTCAATTATCAGCTGGTACCAGCACCTATTTTTACTGATGTAATTTTGGTTCAATGCTTATGCTTAAAGTGTTATACTGTGGATCATGATGAAAGGCTTAGGTCAACGAGCCTATACTATTGTTGAAGTTATGATAGTGCTAGCAGTAACGGGGGCACTGCTTGTATCTTTTTTGGCCGTCTTTGGAGGACAACAGAATAAAACAGAGTTTAGTCAGTCTATTAATGACATCGATAGCAAAATTAGAGATATTATCACCAACGTAAGCAATGGCTACTACGCCAATTATGATAACTTCTATTGCGATGCACCGGGCGGTGCCGGCCCCGTGATACATCAGGGTAGCAATCCGCAAGGGCAGAATACCGACTGCATATTTATAGGTCGCTCTATGCAATTTGCGCCGGACAATGAGCAAACACGCTTCAACATCTATAACGTTGTTGCTCAGCGTGTCACTGGTGGCCATGAGGTAACCACGCTTGATGAGGCCAAGCCAAAAGCGGTTGGTCCTAATGCACCCGCCGGAGCCGATTCCACGGAACGTGATGAGTTACTATATGGCCTCAAGGCAGTCCGGATGTACTTCAGAGATGGAGCTAGTCCACCTGTTCGTATTAACACAGTCTCATTTATTAGCAGCTTGCCTGGTTATTCGGGCGCGGATTTGAATCCAGGCAGCACAACAGTACAATTAATGCCAGTTTACGTAACCAGCCCACCCACACCTGATATACAATCTAGTGTTCCAGGCAACGCAGAGATGAAGGGTGCTCAAAACATCAATGAAAATAACATGGGCCCTAGTGTAATTCCACCTACCGGTGTACCAGATGGGGGAGTGACCATATGTTTCGAGAGCAGTGATGCCGAACAGTACGGCATTATCACTATTGGCAGTAACAATCGCCAGTTAACTACCAAAGTTACTATACAAGATAGCGCCACGGCACTGGCTGGAGACTGCAATGCGCTTTACTGAGCGAGGCGATACTATCGTGGAAGTATTACTGGCGATAGTAATAGTTGGTGCAGTTTTGACAGGTGCATATGTAACTGCCAACCAGACTTTGAATGCTAACCGGTCTTCGCAAGAGCGTTCAGAGGCCTTGAAATATGTCGAGGGGCAGCTGGAACACCTAAAGGCAAGTATTAATACCATAGGGAGCCAGCCTAACGCATTTTGCCTAAATACAAGTGGTGGGGTTGTTGCGATTACCGCCCCAGCCGCCGATCCTAATCTAAACAACGATAACTTTTCATATCCAGCTGGTTGTAATCAAGGTCTTATTCCGGGTGGTTACCATATGTCAATAAGACAGAATGGTACTACTTATACTGTTAGTGCTCGTTGGGATGGTACCGGTAACATTGGCCGCCAGCAGACGTCTATGTACTACCGGGTGGAGCCGACACCGTGAATAGAGTCAAAATAGCTGGGTTTACGATTGTTGAGCTAATGATTGCAACCATGGTCTTTTCAACTATTTTAATATTAATCAGCTCTGGTCTTATCCAAGTTTCACGTCTTTACTATAAAGGCATAACTACCAGTCGTACCCAACAGACAACCCGCAATATTATGGATACTGTTTCAAGGAGCATTCAGTTTAGCGGTGGCTCAGTATCAGCAGTCCCTGACTGTGGCGGTGTACCAACCAACCCCTGCTATTTTTGCATAAATAATGACCGCTACACCTATCAAATAAATAAACAGCTTGTAGACGGTTCACCGGGAGCCGATCAGCAAAATCATGTCTTTATTAAGGACACAACGGCGGCCTGCAGTGGTCCAGCGAATTTGGTAACTCCACCTAGCGGCTCCGAAGAGCTAATGGGCACAAATATGCGACTGGTTAATTTTAACTTGAGCAAAAGTGCAGCCCCACCATTTGTTTATAACCTGACATTGCGCATCATTGCGGGTGATAGCGATCTATTATGCAGCCCAGCTGCAGGTGACTGTTCTTCGACCACAACCAGTACTAACCTAACAAATTCGGATATTACTTGTAAAATGATTGGCGGTTCTCAGTTCTGTGCAGCAGCTCAATTGGATACAACTATTGAGAAACGTATATAATAGGGTAAGGATAAGAGAAATATAGTGTCAGCTAAAACAACTAACTTAAGAAAAAACCAGCATGGTCTTGCATCCATTTTAGTAACCATGATATTGATGCTTGTCATTAGTCTTATTGTGCTAGGGTTAGCTAGACTATCGCGGCGTGAACAGCGCCAGGCCCTGGACGATCAGCTGAGTACCCAAGCTTTCTATGCGGCCGAATCTGGCGTAAATGATGCTATAAAAGAAATCAACAGCGGTACTGTTGATTTCACTCAAGATTATCACACCAATTGTAATAATTTTATTTCGGCGCTTAAAGCACACTCCGGCAACCCAAGCATCAATACACTGAACAGCGGTGATGGTGTTGAATATACATGTTTACTGGTCAATCCAAAGCCCGATAATCTACAGTTCACTCGAATTGGTCAAAACAATTCTACTGTCGCTCAGCTGAATGCCGATCAGGTTAGCGACCCGGGCGCCACTATCAACAATCTAACGATTAGTTGGCACAACGCTGATGGGGGAAGTGATGATAGTGTTTGCCCCGCTTCCGGAACATTTCCGGCTCGTGGTAGTTGGCCCGGGACTTGCCAGTCGGGGATTTTACGGATTGATCTAGCCACGACAATTGGGGGTTCGTTTAATCGTAGCAGTCTAGCCACCGGAACACTGACTCTGTTTCTGTATCCGCAAAGCCCAGGCGGCGGTGTTACGACCTATGATACTGCACCGCTATATCCGGTATCACCAAGTAATAACGGCACAATTATACCGGTGAAATGTGATGCTGCGGGTGTGTGCAAGGTTACTCTTAACAATATTCACAGTTTTGCCAGCGGCGCTATCCGCATGAAGTCTGTTTACAATGATTCAGCTGTTACTATTACGTCTGATTTTGCAGGTCACGCTCTAAGATTCACCGGCGGCCAGATTATGATTGATGCTACAGGTAAGGCCAATGACATTCTGCGCCGAATTCAGGTGCGTATCAAAGCCACTCAGGATGCGGTCTACCCGGAGTTTGGAATTCAGTCAGGCAATAGTATCTGCAAACGTCTACAAATTGCTGTCGGAACCGGCGTGGCTAGCAATGCTGGGCCAGCCGGCATTGATTCCTGCGACATTCTGACACCGTAGATTACTCATCTTGATGAGATCTATGAAATTTCTGATGAACTGCTTTTAGGTGGGGGTCTGTGACGTGAGTATAGATCTGGGTGGTAGCAATATTAGAGTGACCTAGTAAGGCCTGAACACTGCGCAAATCAGCGCCGTTCATCAGTAAATCAGTCGCAAAGCTATGCCGCAAGGTGTGCGGACTGACGTGTTTAGTAATCCCAGCCAGTAGAGCATAGCGACTGACCATTCGTTGAATGCTGCGGGCTGTCAAACGATGGTAATTGCCAGATAGGTCAACCTGTTTGCTGCCGGCAAAACGAATAAAAAGTGGTTTGGTGTTGTCGGTGCGCTTATCTAGATAGTTTTGAATGCAATTAGCCGCGCTGGGGCTAATAAAAATTGGTCGGTCCTTTTGACCCTTACCACGCACCATAAATTCACGTCGTTTTAGATTTACGTGGTCACGATCTAGGCCAACTAATTCAGAGACACGTAAGCCGGAAGAAAAAAGTAACTCTAAAATGGCTCGATCGCGCAGCCCAGCTAAGCTAGAAGTATCAATTTCTTGAAAAATACGCTCCACTTCTTCTGGAGTTAAAAACGTCACTTGCTTGCGTCGGGTACGGGCTAACTCAATCTTGTCAGCTGATAGGGCGGGGATGTCACGTTTAGCGCAAAATTTTAGAAAACTACGCAGTGCTATTAGGTGGTAATTAAGCGTTACTGCTTGCAGCTCATCACTGGTATTTGTGCCTAGCCGGTTTAGCCACAGTCGCCACTTGCGGACTAGTTCAGCATCAATATCGCTGACCTTAATTTCACCAGCAAAATCAATCAGGCGGGTAAGATAATGATCGTAATTGCGAATGGTTTTTTGGGAACGGTTTTGTTCAATTTCTAAGTATTCTAAAAAGTCGGTCTTGGCCTTACTAAGTAGCATAAGCCTATTGTAGCATTGTGCGACATCCTGGTCGCCCCGCTCTGTATCTGTTAGAATAGAGCAAATAACATAAGGAATAAAAGTGGAACGAACTTTAGTTATTCTGAAACCTGACGCCGTTCAGCGTGGCATTGCGGGCGAGATATTGACGCGCTTTGAGAGAGCCGGCTTGAAAATAATTGGAGTCAAAATGGTCAGCCCAGACGCCGATTTTTACCATCATCACTATGAAAATATCAGTCAAATGATATCGCGCCGTGGCCAAGCGGCTTTTAATGTTACTCTAGCGGCCATGCAAGAAGGACCGGTTATAGCTGTAGTACTTGAAGGCGTTGAGGCTGTTTCACTAGTCCGCAAGTTGGTTGGTACTACTGAGCCAAAGGCTGCTCAACCAGGCACAATCCGTGGCGATTATGCCCATATTAGTTTTGCGCACGCCGAAAAACACAATGCTGCTGTACCAAACGTCGTGCATGCTTCTGGTAATTTGGATGAAGCGAAACAAGAAGTTGCTCATTGGTTTAGTGAGGCAGAACTCTATGACTACGAAACCGTTCATGAGCATCTAACCCAGCGCAAAGGTAAAAAATAGGGTTTAGTGTAGAAGGTTTAGAACAGTTAGCCCCTGTAGTTCAATGGATAAAATAGCTCCGTCCTAAGGAGAAGCTAGAGGTTCGACTCCTCTCGGGGGCACCAGGACACTAGACCCTAAACCATAAACCTTATACGCTTATACCATGGCTAAAGATCAAAAAGACAAATACTTTGCCGACCAAATGGAAAACGAAGAAGTACTGCTGGTTTTTCGTAAACATCCCGTGGTTATGCGCAAGGGCTTAATTTTTTCTTCTCTGGCACTTTTGCTACCGGTGCTTTACACAGGTGGGATAACATATGTTAAGAAAGATAATCCGCCAAGCGTGACTTTTTTCTTTGGCAGCCTTATTTTAGGTTTTGTATTAGCTGTTCTAGTTATGATGCCGTCCTGGATAGCCTGGTACTATAGTGTATTTATTGTTACTAACCAACGCCTAATCCAAATTACCCAGAAGGGCTTTTTCCACAAAAGTGTCGTTGATGTCGGTATCAATCAGATCCAGATGGTCAATTATGAGATTGCCGGTCTGCAAGAAACGCTGCTGGGTTTTGGTACAATAATGATGCAAACCTACCTGGGTGACTTAGTCATCCATGATGTTCATCACCCAGCCAAAATACAGAAACAACTATTGGGTATATTAAGAGATGAAGGGGTGGTTACGACCAGTTATCCAAAACATGAAAAGGAAGACGATGACAATTAACACTTCAAAGTACAAAACATTGAAACTGGAGCTTGCCGGATGAAGCGCAAGATCAGGGGAATGATAGAAAAAGGCAAAGATAAATTACCGGCACAGCGCGATGAAGCCGAGGTGTTACGCGAAGCCGCCCAGAACGCGCCGCGTATTACCAATGAAACTGTTGCTGAGCACCGTGAAAAAGTCCTAGGTAGTGCTAGAAAATATATTTACCCGCTGCAGCATTCCAAGCATAAAATTGTGCTTATTTCTTCATCAATCTTTATAAGCGCGCTGGTGTTGTTTTTTAGCTACACAGTAGTGGCCTTGTATCGTCTTCAATCTACCTCAACCTTCCTTTACCGTGTAACTCAAGTGTTGCCGCTACCAGTGGCGCGGGCCGGTAAGCGATTTGTGGCCTACGAAAACTATCTATTTGAACTGCGCCATTACATGCACTATTACACCGCGCAACAGAAGTTGGATTTTAAGAGTGATAGCGGCAAACAACAATTAGCCGATTTCAAAAAAAGAGCCTTAACGGATGTTGTTAATGCAGCCTACGTTAAAGAACTGGCGTCACAGCATCGTGTTAGCGTTAGTGAAAAAGAAGTCAATGACCAAATTGCCGTCGTGCGGGCCCAAAACCGACTGGGCGGTAGCGATAAGGTGTTTGAAGACGTCTTAAAAGACTATTGGGGTTGGTCGGTTGATGATTTCAAACGCGAGTTGCGCCAACAATTACTATCCCAGAAGGTATTAGCGGTTCTTGATAGCGGCACCAATGATCGGGCCAATGCCGCCAAGGAAGAGCTCAGCAAAGGGGCTGATTTTGCAGCTATAGCCAAAAAATACTCAGATGATACGGCCAACAAAGATAACGGTGGTGATATTGGTCAAATCGATAGTAATAATCGTGATCTGGCGCCGCAAACAATTGCGGCCTTATTTCAGCTTAAGCCCGGGCAGGTTTCCGCTCCTATTAATCTGGGTTACAGTCTAGAAATCCTCAAAAATATTGATCAGCAGGGTGATAAAATTCACGCTGCCCATATCATGCTCAACTATAAAGACATCAATAGCTATTTGAATGATCTAAAAGACAAGCAAAAAGCTAAGATCTTCGTGACATTGCGCTGATTGTAAAGTACACAAACGCTCAGAAATATCACAGATGATATATGGAACTGTGAATCATTTACCATTGGTGGTTGGTACAAGACAAAGTATCAATCATGTAGTTAAATCGTTCAATGGATTTTACCGAAACTAGTACATTTAGCCTCTCGCCAAATGGCGAAGCTTGGTGGGCTGGCGATCTACCTGACCGTAATATTGAAGCCAAACTCTATAGCTTGGACATCAAGACTTATGAGGAAATAGAGGCACTTATTGAAAAAGTGGGCACTGCTTTACTGAATCTAATAGTACCGACGATAATTGATAACAAAACAGCCATAACAGCCAATTTCGATGGTGATGAAATAGCCAGTTTGCATAACACGCTTCAGACTAGACGTGACCGTAAAGCTGGCTTGGATAAGAAATTTGCAGTTGCTGAAGCTGACTACTTAATAGTTGAACAAGAACCGATCGATAAAGAAGAAGTGACAGAAGTTATAGATCTACAATCCCGAACTGCTGTCGCTTAGACATATGTGGACTATTTTTTATCTTCTAAAGCTGCATAACCAACAACAGTCCTAGAAAAAGTCGGGTCTTGGATTATACGTGTGGCCAGAGTTATTCGATCACGATTATCAGCAACGAACTGTCTTCCAAGCTCGATAGCTCCTTCAAGCAGGGCAGAGCCTGTGGTTGCTTTTATACCATCGGGAAGGTGACTAACAGCATCAGCTATTTTACCTACAGATTCAAAATAGGCTGTTAGCTCTGGCTCTAGAGCATTACCAATGGTCGGGTCAATAAGATCCAGCTGCATCATGCCTTCAAGTGAACCTAGCTCTGCCTGTCTTGCAATTGCCAACCGCATAATCAAGTGGCGAGAAGTTTGTTCAGGGTTATCTATATCCACGCCGCCAAAACGGTTATTCAGTAACAAGCCGGCTTTGCCTAAAGGATTTTCATCAATAAAGCTCTGTTTTTGCTCTCTGAGTTTATGCTGTTCTTCAATTTGTTTATCAAGAAGTTCTTTATCGGTTGCTCTTGCAAACAAATCAAAGCGTCCTAATCTGCCAACAACTGCAGGGAAGTTGATGGTAACTACTCCGGTATTTGAAACACTTCTGAGATTACCTTCTTGTACTGTGTCGTATGGCGGTTCAGATATTAATATTTTTGTACCTAATGTGGTTGAAGGGGTGTCACGATGAGTGAAATATTCACCGATGTGAAGACGTCGAATTGCTGGTCCTGCTTGCTGCAATGCATGTTCAATAAGGTCGGCGGGTACATCTAGAAATTCTACTTCTTGTGGACCATACAATTCTGGCAGGCCAGGTTTTTGTTGAGAGGGCATAAAAGAATATTACCATAAAAACTACATTTAGTCAATGAGGTGCAATCGTGTAGTCTTAGGCTAAGCAGCAGTTTTCAATGGTTCTGCCACAAAAAGTTGTTCAGGGTGTATGACTGCTAGATTGACGTCAAAGCCCGTACCTTTACCGTTGGCTATAACTGCATCATGGCCCTCATTTGGGTGAGTCTGCATGGTGTGGAAACCGTTGGCAAAAGCCATATCAACTGATTGAGGACCACCATCAACTTTCTCTTCTAGAGGATTCAGGGCCTTCACAAATACGGGCAATATACGTGGTTCTGCGTAGTCGGGTATCAGCATGGTACTGCCGCCCTCTTCGATTAAACTCTCTACTTTCTGCTTTGTTGCGGCGACTAGAGGCTTATATGGAACAAGCTGATCCTCTTGGGTTGGGAAGCGCCCACCTATAAGTTGCAAAAATTCTCCAACCCACATGACAACCTCACCTTTGTACATTAAGAAAGAGGCGTGGCTTATGGTTTTTTCCGCTGCCAGCTGAGCTATGTCAGAAGTAGAAAACTCAGTATCGCGCTCTTTTATTGACACACTACCATCATTGCGCTGACATGATGCAAGCAAATCATTCCACAAATCTATAACCTCAGAGTAATACCCAAGGTTAAATCTCTGACCGATGTTATACATTGTATTGTTCCAGTCAAACCCCAAAGGGTCAGCATATTGCTCAGCAATTTTCGCCGAAGCAGTTGCGTAAATGCCCTGTGTATCATGCTCAAGGCCGACATTTGTGAAGGGGTAGGCTTGCTTGGTAGTCTCGTGGCGCTCAAAAGCATCGAACTGGCGGTTTGTACCGTGATAGAACAGCTGTGGTTCACCAGTCTCGGCGTCTATCATCTTGCTAGTCTGCGCACCACTAGGGTCATTCTGCCAGTCACCGAACCACGCCTTAAATTCATCACTGCGCACCATTAGTTGCAATTCTGGCGATAATTTAGACTCCGCTGCCGTAACGGGTTCATGCATAGAAGGGTTTGGGGGGGAGAGGCTTTGTTCAGTCATGTTTTTTTATTTCGCAATTTCTACACGAATATTAACACAAAAGTAGTAAAAAGTCAACCTGGTGGGCTTAGAGTTACATAGGGGTAGTTATTTTTGCTCGTTAGAGGTTAACGCAGCAGCTACGCTTTGTTGATTTAAGCTGTAACCCCAAGATTGTCTTTCAAGAAGAATCCCGCTCACTGTTGAAAAATTAGGGATCTCACTTCTTACAGTAGCCGCGACTTCTAGCACTGGTAATCCTGTAGCCTCTAATTCTTTTCCACGTTCAAAAATATAGCGTAATCCATCGAGAATAGTTTCGTCATCGTGGGCTTCAAAAAATGTGACTTCTCGTTCGGCGCTTTCCTTATCTCTTTGCGCAACACGCCGCACTCGCTCATCTTCATCAACAAGCATTTCAGCCTGAACCTGAGCGTTTTTAGCGACTAAATATCGCGCTGCAATGATATCAGCAAGTTCAAATCCAAATTTTTTATCTCCGAAAATAGCTGTTTCCTCTGCTGCCATAAAGCAAAAAATACCATAGAGACGGCATTTTTAAAATTGCTTTTGCTTAGCTGGTCCGACCGGTTTTAGTAGGGCAGTTATAGAAGAAGTCTTTAACTATCTCAAACTGATCAACGGCCATAGAGTACTATTGAGATTTCCAGCTTTGGATAATTTTTCGTTCGGCTTCTAGATCAAGGTCGGTAACTTTGGCGTATCTGGCGCCATAATTGTGCCTTTGCCCTTCTAAATCGTGGGCATATAACTCGCTATTAGAGCCATCTACATGTACCTTATCGGTTAAGCTTGCAGCCTTGTGTTCAAGCCATCGGACCAGAACTAGGGCCTGATCTCCAACGTATAGACTGCTAACCGAGCCCCCACGCTCACCAGTTCGGGTAACCTCTACTTGTTTAACCGTTTCGGGTACAACTCTACCATCTACATCAGTATGGTAATCTGCCTTAATCATCATCCCACGGTAGTCTAACCTATAGCCTTTTTCTGTTGTATCTGTAGTTTCGGCAAGATCTAGATGGTATTTTACGTCATGGGTGCGTGTGCCGTGGAAATCGGCACTATCATGTCTAAGATATTCTCCTTGGCTTCTGATAGACACATATCGTGTGCCGTATACCGTTCGCCCAGGGTAACTTTCTACTCGGAAGTTAGTGCCGGTTGCGGTGCTCTCGCCTATAGCGATAACTTTAGGACGCCCTAGCCATTCATCAATGTCCATTGCTACTTCGTCGCCTACACGATCGCGAATAACAGCATCAATTTGAGTACCTATCTTCGTGTCTGCCGCGTCTAACTCAGAATAGGGCAGAGTATCCGCCACCATAGTTTGTAGTTCAATCTGGTCTTCAAGAATTTGTAGCTCGCGAGCAATATTTACTGCGTGGGCTATCTTGGGATTGGAGCTTTCCAGTGCTGCCTGAAATTCTTTATGAATATTTGCGATTCGCTTTACCTGCTGTGTGTCGGGATCATCGCTTAGCGCTTGTAGTTCTTGGTCAAAATCAACACCCGCGAGTTCACCAGAGGTCAAATCAGGCACTTCCATATTAAAGTCTTCGCCTTGATCTGATCCTTCTGGGGGTGTAGCTTCGTTACTCATTTTTATTATTTACCGATAGTAATTAAAAATACTACCATAAAAGTAGTATTTTGTAAAGTATAAGCATTCTGGCGGAACCCTGGGGTTTTGGTGCGGGTAGAGAGAATATAGCTTCGCGCCAAGAAGCTATAATTTAGGATTGCTTCTTGGGCTCGGCATATATTCTCGCTGCACCGCTCGAATATCGAACTGGTGCGGGTAGAGAGAATCGAACTCTCCTCTCAACCTTGGGAAGGTTACATATTAGCCACTATACGATACCCGCTTAAACTGGCTTGCCATACGTAGTCTTGGCGAAGTATGGAGCCACCTCGGGGATTCGAACCCCGGACCCCCACTTTACGAAAGTGGTGCTC
>CAZSHK010000011.1:5696-24705 GCA_964606965.1 uncultured Candidatus Saccharibacteria bacterium | reverse complement strand
TGGCCTTAGGGATGGTCTTAAAGCTATCTGGGAGATAGTAAGGTTTAATGTCTTCACTAGATAACTTTCTAGGAAAACTCAAAAAACAACTAAAGCTCGCTGTTGATAGTATGTGGGTTTTTGGTCGAAAGAACTGGATTGGCCTTGTACTAATCACGCTGGCGACAGTAATATACTTTGGACCGCTCATTATAAGAGTTGCCTCCTACAGTGAGGGTGGCGACGTAATGTTCAACGCCTGGACGCTTGCCCGAGACCAAAACTGCATCCTTCATCAAAACTGCCCGAACTACTCTGACGGTAATATCTACTACCCTAATAAAGACACGATGCTTTACTCCGAAACCCAACTCTCTGCGGGCCTACTAACGCTGCCGCTAAAAGTTATTACCGACAACCCAATTGTCTATAACAACGTCTGGACCATAGTTAGCTTCTTCTTTAGCGGTATATTTATGTACCTACTGGCTAAACGATTGAGTAAGGGTAATGAGGTAATAGCTGTTTTGTCGGCACTTACTTTTGAGTTTGCTCCGATTAGACTTATCTCCGCTGGGCATCTACAAAACCAGAGTATATTTTACTTGCCACTTATAGCTTTGCTATTCTTGAAGTTTCTAGAACATAAGCAAATTAAAAAACGTTACCTTGTTGGTTCTTTCGTGGCTATGACCCTACTATTTTACGCATCGTGGTATCAAATGGTATTTAGCTTAATGGTTATTTTCCCTCTACTAATCGGGTTGCTCATATTAAAAACCTTTAGCAGCCGCAAGATATTGCTACTAATAGCGGCCTCGATTTTGGCCGTTATGTTCACTCTTCCACTCGCTAAAGAGTACGTGCGTTTTTCCAAAAGCAACAAAGCTACCTTTGCTATTAACGACCAGGTTCTGTACTCTTCAAGTCTAAAAGACTACGCTATTCCATTTAGCGATACTTTTGAGGGCAAGCTCTATTACAAGAACTTCCCAGAAGCCAAAGTAAACTCATATAATCCCGACAGCTCGTCTTACCACGGGCTGGCACTATACATTGCAGCGATTAGTATTAGCCTCTTGTGCTTGACGGCTTATGGGCGCAAACGAGTTGGCAAGCAAGAGGTGAAGTTACTTTATATCTTTGTAGCGATCGCTGTGATTGGCTTTATTGTTTCGCTCGGGCCTCTACTCAAATTGTCAAATGAGTCTGCCTATGGACTACAGGGGTTGCCGAACAGATTTGGAGTTGCTTTACCCTATATACTTGTTGATAAACTGCTGCCTCAGCTTTCATTCATACGAGCCATTGGTCGAGCAAGCATAATAGTCTTATTCGCACTCTGTAGTATTTTAGCTATCGGGGCACCACTGCTTAAGACTTACAGGCCAGGGGTGCGCCATATAGCCATGACTGTGCTTTGCTGCTTGTTTATTTTCGAGCTCATGCCGTCACACCAGTTCAGCATTAGCCCTGCACCCTACGCAGAACACCATGGCATCCCTAAAGTTTACCGATACATCCACGACAGTCCTGAGGTAGATAACATCGTTATAGTTCGCTCAACAAACGACTACCCTAATACTCCATACCAGGTAGTCCGCACGGAAGACGTTTTATGGGCTGGCTACCATAATAAAAACATCTTTAACGGCTACAGTGGTTATGAACCACCACAATATGGGGCCATGTATGGTGATTTCGTTGATTTCCACTCCGATGACGTCGCAAAGCTCAAAAAAATTAACATTTCTTACGTTCTGGTAGATAAGCAGCTTTCCCCTCATTCTTCTCTTCTACAGCGAGTTTCAGATAACTCTAGTAAAAAACTATACGAAGACAATAGATACAGCCTGTTCCGGCTCTAAATTAAACGTCGGCCAAGCCTTGCAAAAGATAGTGCTTTAGGCTATTCTAAGGTTATAACTACACAAAAAAATATGTCCAAAATTAATACAAAAATACTGATTGCCGTAATAGTCGTGGTCGCCCTAGCAGGTATTGGCGGCTATGTCCTGATGTCTAACAAAAACGACACCGTTAAGACGACGCCCTCAGGCGTGAAGCTTACGCCGGCCACAAAACAGGAGCGCAGCGAAGCTGAGCAAAAGAAAAAAGAACTGGCTCAAAGCCAAGCCCAAGCAAACAATAGCCCACAAGATAGCAGCACCAAAAAACAGGTTAATGTCGTTATCACCAATGCCAACCAGTCCGTAGTTAACGCCTACGTTAGCGGAGTTTTTGAAGAGGGTGGAACCTGTACCGCCACGTTTAGTAGTGGCTCTAAGTCCTTAACAAAAACATCCACTGGTTTCCAGAATGCGTCGTACACACAATGCCCGCCCTTGAATCTTGAGGCTGGCTTTTTATCGGCTGGCTCCTGGAAGGTTACCGTTTCGTACACATCAGCAACTGCTGAGGGCGTATCCGCAGCTCAAACTATTGAGGCAAACTAACACCATGCAAGCCATCGTCAGCAATATGCTCAAACGAGTAGTCGTTTTTATCGCCGTTTTTGTATGTCTGCTAACCCCTTTACTGCCGCTTGCAGCAGCAAGTGCCTTGTCGGGTAGCGAGTTTAATGCCGCGAATATAACCGATGACACCGTCTTCTTTAATAAATACGGCATGAGCACGAACGACATACAGGCATTCCTAAATAGTAAGGTGCCTGTTTGCGACACTAACCACGCTGCTAACGGCAGCAACGTCCCACCTTTTACTTGCCTTAAGGATTTCCGACAAAGCGTGCCCGGAATAAACCCTGACGCATACTGTAGCGGCTCTTCTGTTGCCGGAACTAAAAGCGCAGCGCAGATTATCACAGATGTTTCTATGGCCTGTTCAATAAATCCAAAAGTACTTATTGTGTTACTACAAAAGGAGCAAGCACTAGTAACTGACACATGGCCTTGGGATGCACAATACCGTAGTGCAACTGGCTATGGCTGCCCCGATACTGCCGCCTGTGACTCAACCTACTATGGGTTTTTTAACCAGGTATACAACGCCGCCAGACAACTACAACGTTACACCAAGCAACCTCAGAATTTTAGCTTCGCCGCTGGTAGAGTTAGTTTTATCCCCTACCAAGCTAATCGTCCAGATTGTAGCGGCTCGAACATTGGCTTATACAACAGTGCCACAGCGGCTTTATACAACTACACGCCGTATCAGCCAAACGCTGCCGCGCTGGCCAACCTATACGGTACCGGCGACGGCTGTAGTGCTTACGGCAACCGGAATTTCTGGCGACTGTTCAATGATTGGTTTGGCAGCACCCGAACAGTTATCTCGTCACAGCCAGCAACGGTTACTTCCGGCCCTGGGTTAATTAATATTTTCGCTCGCGCCACGGACGGGCGTCTGCTTGAACGCTGGTATGACTCAAACGGCTGGAATACTATATATAACAATATTGGTGGTTCCTACCTTAACTCACCTCCGGCGGCAGTGTCTTTGGGTAACGGCCATAAAGACCTGTTCGAGACTACCAGTGATGGTAGTGTTCGTCACCGTTACTACTTGCCTGATGCCACGGGTTGGCGTCCTTGGGAGGATCTTGGCCATCCTTTTGGGATACCACTTGCTACCCAGCCGTCAGTTGTCAGCAAAGCTCCAGGCAAAATTAACCTTTTCGTTAAAGGCACCGATGGTAGGCTGTGGGAGAAATGGTACGAGAATGGTCAGTGGGTAAGTACTTGGAATAACGTCGGTGGTTCAACGATTAGTTCGGCGCCAGCCGCCATGACATTAGGTAACGGTCATGTTGATCTGTTTGAAACTACCAGTGACGGCAACATCCGTCATCGCTATTATTCACCCGATGCTATTGGCTGGCGTGGATGGGAAGATCTTGGCCATCCGTTTGGGATACCACTTGCATCCGCTCCAGCTGTCATTAGTAAAGCACCGAACAAAATCAATATATTCGTAAAAGGCACAGACGGCAGATTATGGGAGAAATGGTTTGACAACGGACAATGGGTAAATACATGGAATAACATCGGTGGATCATACATAAACTCGGCACCGGCGGCGGTAAGTTTAGGCGGCGGCCATGTAGATCTCTTCGAAACCACCAGTGATGGCAGCATCCGCCACCGCTACTACTTGCCTGACGCCACAGGTTGGCGCGACTGGGAGTACCTGTAGCGCAACAAATAATTTACTGTTAGTATGCTTCAGATGCTAATAAAAAATATTTTAATTAGATGGTGGGCTGTAATACTGTTTGTTGCTATAGCAACGTTCTTTACGGTGAACCCTCCATACACGAATACTCCGCCCATCAGAGCCGACGGATTAGGCTATCATGCCTGGACGCGGGCCATACTCGATCACAAGCTTAGTTTTTGCAAATACCGCGCCCTGGATAACAATCAGTCTATCTCCGCGCCTCAACCACAAACCGGTAAGTGCATTAATAAATATCCTCCGGGGCTTGCTCTGTTGCGATTCCCATTCATGGCCCCTTCAACAGCACATAATAACGGTCAGCTTAGAAGCGAAACAGAAGACACCATAAACCAGGTTTTATCTATTCTGGCCGGTTCGGTTGCCGTTTTATCTATGGTCGTGCTGGCCAGGCAACAAAAAGTATCTTGGGCGATTGCAAACGCCATATCAATACTGTTCGCCTTTGGAATGGGGCTTTTCCACTACGCGACTTACGACAGCTCGTTTACTCACGTTTATTCAGCGGCATTTATAGGCATTCTATGTATCTGCGGCATTAAGTATGCTCGCGCTTACTCTTCCAAGAAACACACCGTAAGTAAAAAGTTAGCCTTAGGTATAGCTGTTAGCTCGGCAATCCTGGTTTCTCTAAGGAATCCTCTACTGCTTGTCGTACTCGCTCTGGGAGCATACTGCTTTGTTAATAATTTGAAAGGATTCAATATAAGATCTATCAAATTGTTAGCTATGACCCACAAGAACTTAATTCTGTACACGTCGTTGGCTGTCGGCACAGTTTTATTTTTTCAGCTTGCCTACAACACCTACATATTTGGCCACCCCGCTCTTTCGTCATATTCGGGAGAACAGTTTAGCTTAACGCAACTTAAGCAACTATCTGTAATGTTCTCTGTTGAGAAAGGCGTATTTTTATACTTCCCAGTAATGATTATTACCCTTGTTCTGTGTGCTAAGCTCGACAGGAAGTGGCTTCTCGTCTGTATTGTTGCAACTCTTCCCTTGGTAGTACTTTATGGCTCATGGCACGCCTGGGAACTTGGCGGAGGCTTTGGTAACAGGGGCTTCGTAGAACTTGCCCCGATTTATGCTACTGCCTTTGCCTCGGCATTTTCTAAGCTCAAAAAAACTTATCTTCGAAGTATTATTATTGGGCTAGCTATTCTGGCAGCTATCGCAAGTCTGGGATTAATGAGATCGTACTGGCTGAATGAAACAGGCTATGGTGGGGCTAGCGATATTAAACAGCTTTTGACATACAGTGTTGGTAGTAAGAACTTTGTTTCGGAATCACTTAAATCCGTAACTAGATAATTAGTTGAGTCTGTCTTAGTCTTGCTCTCTGTAGTGTATAATTGCTGGATAATAGTTAAGCGGACAAACAAGAACATATGATTGGCAGCCACTCACTAATTTTTTCTGATTTTGAAACAGATTGGTACAAGCACTGGGCAAAAGAACTAAAGCAAAACAAAGCCAATATCGAAGCCTACCAGCTCAAAGCAAATAAGTTTTGGCAGAACGCTGTGATGGCACAGGCGCTTTACGAGCGCGGCGTACTAGAAAAAGGCAAAACCTGTATAGGTTTTGGGGTCGGACGCGAAAGGCTACCCGCTCTATTCGCTAAAGCCGGCGTTAAAGTGACTGCTACAGATCAGGACTTCACTACAGAAAAAGCAAAACATTGGCAGAAGCATGAGCTGGCTACAGGAACTCAATCCCTTAATAAGCTAAGCATTTGCGAACCAAGAAAGTTCAGCGAAAATGTCACGTACAAATCACTCGACATGACAAAGATCCCAAAGAGTCTGGTTGGTAAGTATGATTTTCTTTGGAGCAATTGCGCTCTTGGTCACCTTGGATCTATAGACGCTGGCATCAACTTTATTATTGAGTCGGCAAAATGCCTGAAGACTGGTGGTTATGCTGTGCACACGACTGAAGTTAACGTAATTAGCAATACGCACACCGTCGACAACAACCCCGAGACTGTCATATTCCGCCCACGTGATATACGTAGACTATCTTCAAAATTACGGGCAAAAGGCTACGAGCTTTCTCCCCTACAACTACAGTTTGGACACACTCCGGACGATCATAAAATATCAATCAGCCCGCAGTTTGGTAACGATTACTCTAAGCTTCAAGTTGGCGGGTACATTATTACTCAGGTCGTGCTAGTTATTCACAAACCGGCAAAAATTAACCCAATCAGAAAGCACGCCTTGGCCCAAAAAGCACAGTTTACTTATAGGAAAAACCTTCTTGAGCAGAAACGGTTCGCTAAAAACAATAAACTCATTCAGGCAATTCGCGAGTATGAGAAAGTATCACTTTCGCAAGACAGCATACAGTCAGTCAAAAAAACATATAGTCTTATGCTCAAGGGCAAGCCTCAAGCTATACATCTGGAGTACAAGAACACTACTGGGTACCCGATTTTTGGCATGCATGACCGTCTATGCACTACGCAGCCAATAGCGCTGGCAACTTCAGGTCCAGAAGATCGTATGAGCAAGTTTAAGGCCGATGACTGGTTCAACGGTCAAGCCAACAGGCCCTCAATACAGTTGTGCCTCAAAGACCCTAAGCTAGGCTGGGTAAAGGCAGACTATATACGGCCAGGCTCAGCCTTTGGATATAAACTCACTCTTAACCCTAAAAAGGTGGCCAAGGGGAATTATGTAGAGAAGTTTATGATCGTTCAAGAAGGCAAATCCTATATAACGAGTAGCGAAGCAAGCGTTAAAATCAAAGTCGCCTAACTAAAGCTTACCCAGCGCAGCAAAAACTTCTTGATATGCATCATCCCACGATGTTGCCTTATAGTTTTCTACTACCTTTTTGTGTTTTTCTTGCAGTAGCTTTGCGTCACCACTTAGGGCGCTTATCTTCTCAACTATTTCTTCTGGCGAGTAGGGTGAGAAATAGTCTATTAGATCGCCGGCTATTTCAGAGATTGAAGATGTGTTACTAGCAACACACGGGGTGCCCCGTAAAAGACTCTCTGCAACAGGTAGACCCCATCCTTCGTAGAAGGATGGATAGACTGAGAACATTGCATTCTCGTAGAGCCAAGCTAGTTCTTCGTCATTGGCATCATGTAAAAATATAAACTGTCCTTTCATACTAGGGTCAACAGTCATAATCTCGTAGATATCTTCAGCCAGCCAGCCTTTCCTACCAGCTATCACAAGTGGCGGAAGTTTTATGCCTTTTTCTTGAGCTAGCTTATAGGCATAATACAAACTGGTATGGTTTTTGCGGGCCTCTATAGTCCCCACGCATAAGACATACTCATCCGGCAGAGCAACTCGATTTGGCTTTTCCGTAACACCGCCGCCTATCTCGTCCCCTAGTCGAAAAACTTCAATTTTTTGTATTGTGCCCAATCCTACTGAAGCGATCCAAGCTTGTGCATCATCAGCTGTGTTTTGCGAGATTGCTAAAACAAGATCCGTACCCACTAGTACTTTTCTCATGTACGAGTTGAATATCTTTCTTATGCCTGGTGAACAAAACTGTGGAGATATAACAGGGCATAAGTCATAAAGTATTGGGACGAGCTTTATACCCTTCTCTTGACTTAAATGAAGCACCTTTGAAGCATAGGTTTTAGACCCCCACACACCGCCGTGCGGCATGAACAGAATTGCGTTTGCATTAATCTCCACAAGATTCTTTGGACGAATGTTACTTCGATTTAATCTAGCCTTGGGGTAATTGACCAACTTGCGAGCAGTTCTAGACAAAGGCAATTTGACTGACATTCGATTAGGTAACGTAGCTGCTGCTATTGATGCCTTATTGGCCTCGCTTTGGTCTATGTCACCGCGTCTTTGTAAAATATCTCGATAATTGATCTCGCAAAATGATTCGTACTCCTCATTCCAAATTACAAATATAGTTTTTGTATTTTGGTCAGCGAAGAACCTATTAGACAACTCGTCCATCACCCTTATAATACCTGTTACTTTACCTTCCCAGGCATAGGACTCGCTAACGTCTATAAATAATTCTTTCACTTAAAGTATCCTCCTGCTCATAGACTGCTCGCTGTTTTTACTTTTCTTGATACGGTCATGTCTGTTGGCTGCGAAGTCCGTCTGCTTGCTTAGTATAATACCGTAAATCATAACTCCAACTAATATTGCAGCAAGTATAAGCGTTTTGATAAAACCATACTTGGTTATTAGGTTTCCATCATTATTATAGCTTGGCAAAAAGTGCAATAGGCTAACGCCGCTGTAAGTGTGTATTTGTTGTATTAGAGGTGGTAACGGCAAATTTGCATAGACTATGGGGAATTTATTAAGTGTTGCGTCAAGGCTTATGCCTAGAGTAACGACAAAGAGGCCAGTTGCTATAATTTTTTGCCAGCCATATTTTAGGGCCCCTACGGCAAACCCAATACCTGGGATAAAGGCTGGAAGGAAGTCAACTATATATCTGCCTGTAGGCGCCGCGCCGCCGTACCAAACGCTATAAAAACAAAGTATCCCCAAACTTGGTACTAGCACTGCCATCGCCGTTAGCAACGACTTACGGTTCTGCCTAAACCAGATAGGAAGCCCCAAAAATAATAAAACTAAAACAGGATTATAAACGAGTAGTCCGCGGTTTGAATCAAATAACAAAGCACCTATATTATTAAACGGCAGCTTATCCAGCCCCTCATTAATGCCTAGCTGGTTCGGGTTCCACACCCCAAACCAGTTGTGCATAGTAAATAAGAAGTAGAGCACAAAAGGTAGCAGAGAAAGAACGCCAGCCCAAGGAAACTTGGTATTCTTTCTCCTAAGTATATAGGCGCTAACTAAGAGTACGGGTGCTATAATCGCGAGGTTCTTAAAGTGAATTAGCAGCAAAAATCCTAGAGCCATACCTAGCAAAATTTGCGCCCTCGGTTTTTCTAAGTATTTATTAAGGACAATTAAGCATACAAGGCTGAGAGCAGCGGTAAGCATATCAGGGTACAAGTAGCCTGCAAGTCCATTAAAAAAGTAGCACACTGTTAACGAAGCGGCCCCGACGTATGCTAGTTTCCTGCTTTTTGTTGCTTGATCTGTCCATACCCATGTCAAGAGAATAACCGCTGAGGCTAGAAGAACCATGGCAAAAGCTGCTCCAGCTTGTTTGGCTATAGCAACTCCCGGCAATATAAATAAAGCTACCCCAACACCATGCGGTGAATACTCTTTATAGGGCTCCTTTGGTAGCTTACTAAGATCAAACTGCGGGCCTAGGAGACCTGGATGAGGGTAAAACCCTAGGTAGTCCTGATGGTCGTAATTATTCTTTAAGTTTAAATCTCCATCGTGTATCAAGCTATAGTCCATGAGCAAGTAATGAGGTTCATCCCCTGTTATTTCATGGTGGACAATTGCATGCACGCTTAATAAAAAAATGAAGCTAACGAGTAAACAGAAGGCTCCGACTATAAGGCCAGTCTGTTTTTTACTGGTATTTTTGGCTATCTGCTGTAAGGATTTTATAAAGTTTATTTTCATACAAAAGTATTAATGCAATTTTACTTATGATCTCTGACAAGCCTCTCAGATACTGCTACTACAGATTATACAGGCTTTGTAATGATAAGAGTGGTAGAATTATATAACACCGTGAATTTAAAGCAGAACAATATATACGTAGAGGGGCTTGCCCTTGTCGAAGGCCACTTTAGCGGCATTGGCCAGTACACGCTCGGAATACTTCAAGGGCTAGACGGTGTGATTGAATCACGCAAACTTAACGGAAGCCCGGTGCCAAACGTTTGCGTAATTATACCTCGAGACACTGTTCCTAGGTTCCATTCTTTTGGCTTCAAACATATACAGTACAAAACTGTACCCCTATCTTTCCGTGTCATGAGTGCTCTTTGGCACCGTCGTAAGATGCTGCCCTTGGACTTATTCTGCGGTAAAGGATTATATATATTTACACGATTTGTTGACATGCCACTACTCTTCAGTAAATCTTGCATTATTATTTACGACCTTTCGTATGAGCTTTTCAAGCAGTACTCCGATGAAAAGAACGCGCTATTTTTATCAGATGGAGTAAAGAAATCTATAGCAAAAGCTGAGCGTATTATCACTATCTCAGAGAGCGCTAAAAGCGAAATAGTAGATTTCTACAACTACGATAAGTCCAAGGTTGTGGTCGCTTATCCCGCCGCCGATCAGCGATACTTCTACAGAAGGAGCCAAGCAGAAATTGATTCCGTAAAAAATAAATATGGTATTGAGGGTGAGTATATTCTGGCTCTATCAAACTTAGAACCACGTAAAAATCTTGACGGCTTAGTAGACGCGTACTGTAGCCTCCCGAAAACTACGACAGATAAAGTCGGTCTGTTATTGGTTGGTGTTAATGGCTGGAAAATAGAGAAGCTTTTTGACAAAATTGTTAGCAAGGTTGGCGTGGGATTCAATATTATGCGCCCATCCCACTACGTATCAGACGAGGATAAACCAGCAATTATTTCAGGTGCGAAAATGCTTGTATACCCCAGCCATTACGAGGGCTTCGGGATGCCTCCGCTTGAAGCGCTTGCCTGTGGAGTCCCAGTAGTTACGTCGAATAACTCGTCGCTCCCCGAGGTAGTAGGTGCTATAGGTCAAATGGTAGACAGTAACGATACCAATGAGCTCGCTAATGCAGTTAAAGCTGGTCTTGCTGATTGGGATAAGCTATCGGCAAAAGCAAGAACAGCAGGGCCCAAGCAGGCCAGTCGTTTCACTTGGGCCAAGAGCGCGGAATCAATACTAGATATGGCGAAAGATATAGAAAAATGACAATAGGACTCGACTTATCAGTCATCCAGACACCTCACCGTATGCGCGGTATCGGAGCTACGGCTATAAATTTTGTAAAAAATATTCCTGAGAGCCTGAAGGCAGAGCACAAGTTTGTTTTGTATCTATACGCAAAAGATCAAGATGAGGCCCTATCTATTCTAGACCTAACTGGCCTCAATTATGAGGTGCGTGAGCTGGCCTCAGAAAAAAGTGGAGCTGTAATTTTCAAAGGCAAGTTACGTAGACTGAATGTTATTTTTAATATGTTAAATGGATTTACTAAAGTCTATAGGGGAGATCCTAGGGTCGTTGACCTGTCAGGAGTGCAGTCGTTTTTGCAGTTCGACCAAATGCGGCCTCTGCCACAGAGCAAAAACGTAAAAACGGCCTTGGTGCTATACGATCTTATCCCTTATGTTATGGAGGCAGATTACTTATGGTCATACAAAACTGCGCGCAGCAACCAGCTACCTCGTCGAGCAGCACTAAAGCGACATCTGCAGCGAAGCCAATACGCATTCAGGAATCGCGAAATTTCCAAACGCGCCGATGTATTAATTGCTATATCACAGCATACAAAAAACGATTTTGTTGAATACCTTGGAGTTGAGGCTTCCAAGATTAAGGTAGTCCACCTCGGCGTAGACATTATCTCCTCAGGTAGCATTACAAAAACCCCCAAGTTCAACCGATATACCCAGAATGGTTGGGGCTACTTCCCTAAGCCAGTTGACCTAGCTAGTAAGCCCTACCTACTTTTCGTGGGAGGCGCAGACCCACGGCGTAAGCTAAAAGAGCTCGTAGCCGCCTACAACAACCTAAAAGCACAGGGACACGACATAAGATTAGTCCTCGTGGGGGACACTATGAAAGGACCTCAAGCGATACCTACTGCCGACACTCAGAAGTATATAGCTGCTTCTTCTTACCTTGATGACATCGTCTTTCTTGGGTTTGTTACCGATGAGCAAAAGGATTGGCTCTACCAAAATACTTTAGCTTTTGTCTTCCCTAGCGTCTATGAAGGCTTTGGCCTACCGGTCTTGGAGGCTATGAATTATGGAGCCCGTGTTATTACCTACCAGAACTCATCTATAAAAGAGGTCGCCGGTGACCTTCCATTTTATGCCAAGGACTTTACGGGCATATTTACCGCTGTAGAAGAACTTTTAACTAGTAAGCCTCCCGTTGATTCAAACAAATACAAAAGTGAGACAGCCGAACATCTTAAAGACTTTTCGTGGGATAAAACTACAACAAGTATTATCAAGCTTTTGGGTCAGTAGCTAATTAACATTCTTTCGCTCTTTTACGTAGCCAACTGTTAGCCCGTAGATCGCTGCTTTTATGCGCCTAGGCATACTTTTGCCTCTCAAGGACGCAACTCTCTCAAGCTTAAACTGTTCATCAAGTTCGATCAGTGCTCTCTGGGTGGATTTTATAAGCTCGTCCTGCTTTGTAGCAAAGTCTTCCAGATATTTAATCCGAGCTATGTCGTCTTTCCATGCCAGAACATGATGATTCCTAAGAGCATTGTGCGCCATTATAGCCGCTCTTTCTCCAAAGCCGTCCATTATTGACACTGACTCCTCGGCTATGTAGTACTGATTAAGTCCGTCAAAAATAGACAACTCATACTTATTATCTTGGACGTATTTAGGCCAGTCCTCATGTTGTTTGTTTGCCTCGATACATATGACAGTAGGCCTATACTTTAGCCAGTCGTTGCTCTTTAGAACCTCAGCTTCGTAGCCTTCCACATCAATCTTAAGGAAATCGATTTTGCCTACACTATGTTCTTTGAGAATATTTGCCAAGCTGTCGACCTTAACCATATAGTCTTCGTGCGGCAAATTAGCATGCTCCTTAAGTGGCTTGCTAAAGGTTGAAAGCCCGTTGTGCTCAGTATACTCACGAAATTTTAGAGAGCCTTTTTGAACCGAAACAGCGATGTTTAAGTTAATGTCTCGTGAGCGTTTTTTTGTAAAACCTTCAATAAGCCGTGGTATCGGTTCGATATTAATACCGTTCCAGCCTCGATCGTAAAAGTATTTTGTAACTGAATGATACTCTTCGTGGTTGGCGCCCACATCCACGTAAAAACCTTTTTTCACTTCGTATAATAGTGTGGCCAGTATTATATCTTCATTGTACTGAGCATAAACTGGGAAGGTATCCTTGGCTATCATTTTAAACCTTTTTACTACTACCAGTTCGTAGTTCTTCATAGCGATCAATGATGGTGCCCAGGTCGTACTCATAAGGCCTGTATAGCGAGTGTGTGCTTGAATTTATGCTTATATCGATCTTGAAGTCTTTGTCTTTTTTGTCAAATGACGCCGCTATAAGGCCGTCACCGCTAAACGACTCGAGCACTGTGTGGTTCGCTATAATATGGCCCCCTAGGGATTCAATGAGTTCGGCGCACTTAAAGTGGGTGCGAGGGTCTCCTGAAATAGAATAGTGGTGTGTTGAGACTATTAAGAACCTCAGTTTGCTTTTCTCTATAGTTTTTTTTGCGCCCATTATGGCTTGTAGCTCATGCCCTTGAACATCCATGTGTAAAAGGTCTAATTTTTTAAGTTTGTTCTGCTCAACAATTTTATCAACCGAAATTATCGGTACTTTTTTTATTTCGCCTGGGTTTGATTCCATTGGGAAATCTATAATAGTACCGTCATCTTTACCTGCTGCCGAGTTAATAAATGTCATATCGGCTTCGTTGAGTTCAGCGTTTGCTTTACCAATCTTGATGTTGTTAGGGTCGGGTTCACAGCAAATATTAATTGCGTTCTTTATGCTTTTGTTAAACCAAAGTGAGTAATAAGCCCAAAACGAACCAAGCTCTATCATTGCCGAATTTGCATCAAGTCTTTTTAATATTTCATGGAAAACTTTTTCCTCTTGCGGTTCGTGGTGGCCCTTGAGCTCCTTAATTATTCGTTCCATCCATTCTCCGTAGTAACCACCGCGCTTAACAACCAGCCCTGTGTGCATAATCTGTACATTTTGCCCGTTAATCTTGGCGTATTCACCGGCTTTTTTTACTTTTTGTATATAGTCTGCGTCCCTGCAGCCAATTGTCATTTCTGCACGTTCTTCTAGTGTCATTGCGAAGGGATCGCCCTCAGTAAGTAGTGACAGCGCCGGCAAGTACTCGTCTTCCTTAGTAGGAGCTTTGGTACGTTTTTTAAATGGTAAGGCCATGCCTATCCTTCCTTTACGGTTACTTTAACGTCGGGGCTTGTCAGGTAGGGGGATGGTATTTCCTCAAAGACTGTAAAATGATTTGCTGAGTCCCACCAGTCTAATACCGTTACGGCGTCGCTGTCCAGTAAAGCCACGTCAACCTGATAATTCCCATCTGAAAATACGTTTTTAAGAAGAAATTCTATTGAGAACTCATTGCCCGGTGCATGATCGCCCGTAACTATGCGGAGCATTTTGGTGTTTGACCCCATGATGCTCTGTCCTACAGAATTTTTAATAATATACCCAATGATTGGATTGGTTAGCTGCGTATTACACTTAATCTTCAGCTTGATTGCGAGCTCTTTGTTGTCTGAGTTAATTTTTTTTGGCACGGTTGCAGACTGTATCAAACCCACTGATTCTCCCCATCTTCTGCCGCCAGATTCTTCTTCTGCGCCTTCCGAAGCTTGGGAAAATAGCTTAGTGTATTGCCCGGCTATTTTGTCTGCGGTCCCAATATCAACTAGGTTACTTTTTTCAATAAAGGCTGCTCTATCACAATATTCCCTAACTGCAATCATGTCGTGACTAACAAAAACAACGGTCTTTTTATTTTTCTTTAGAGTCCTGAAATAGTCAAAGCACTTTCGCTGGAAGTCGGCGTCTCCAACCGCTAATACTTCATCTATTAGTAGTATGTCCGCCTCTGAACGCGTGGCCATAGAGAAAGCCAATCTAACCTGCATACCAGAAGAGTAGTTTTTCAGTTTTTGATCCATGAAGCGCTCAAGCTCCGCGAACTCCACTATATCCTCATACATGTAGTCTATCTGCTTACTATTGAAGCCTAGCAGCGCGCCATTAAGATAGACGTTTTCACGTCCTGTAAGCTCAGGGTTAAACCCAACACCAAGCTCAATAAACGGTACCAATTTACCATGTGTTTGCACTGTCCCGGAAGTAGGCTGGTATATGCCCGCCAATATCTTGAGCATGGTGCTTTTGCCGCTACCGTTGCGGCCTACTATGCCAAAGAATTCACCTTTTTTAATCTCGAATGATATGTCTTTTAGCGCGTGCTGGGTTTCTGTTTTTCCCCCACGGCGCTTTTTAGCAGCGCTGGTAAACAAGCTCTTTACGGAGCTAATCTTTTCGTGCGGCAGCACAAAGTTCTTAGAAACGTGCTCGACTTTGATAGCGATTTCGTCTGAGTCTGACATTCTACACTTCCTCCGCGAAGAACTTAGACCGCATTCTAAAGTAGGTGGCCGCCAAAACTACGGTCACGAGCGTAATGCCAAGCGGGATGCCCCAAATACGTATATTGCCACCGTACAGCTGATAAATAGTCTGCGTTTGCTGTGGGTTAATCAACGCCCATCGGGAATCTTGAATGATCTGCCCCATCGGGTTGAGCAGCATCAGTTTTGCTACCTTATCGGGCACTCTATCGAGCAGGTAAAGAATCGGTGTCGCGTAAAAAGCCGCCTGCATAACGACCTCCCAAATATATGAGATATCCCTGAACTTAACAAACAAGGCGCTCAAAAAGAAGGCTACGGCAATAGAAAAAACGAACAGCTCGGCAACCAGCGGTATTATTAACAAGGCGTGCCAGGTCAACCCAATATGCGCGTAGGCCATGAATAAGCCCAACACCGCAAAGTTAAGTAACAAGTTTATAAAAGCCGAGAACGAACCAGCCAGAATAATTATGTACTTTGGGAAGTTAATTTTTCGGAGCAGATCTCCTTTACCGACAATGGCACCCACGCTGCCAGCAGTCACTTCTGTGAAATAGTTCCAAAGCAGAATTCCAAGCAGCAGATACTGAGGGTAGTTCTTGAAGTTGTCGCCAAACTTTAAGAACTTAGCAAAAACAAAATACAGTGTTACAAACAAAAAAAGCGGCTTAAGCACCGACCACATGTAGCCCAAAACCGAACCTTGATAACGCAGCTTGAAGTCAGTCTTGACCAGCTGTTTGAGCAGAATAACGGGGTAGCGATACCGCTGTTTTAGATTGTGCATTTACCCTATTTTAGCTGTTTACGACCTCTGAAGCAATGTTATACAAGGTTCATTGCTTGTTCTTGGTGAAGCCTAACGGCTCGTGTACTCTAATAGGTATGAATAAAGTATTGCTCACCGGTGCCAACGGCTTTGTTGGCGCGCATCTTATAAAAGAATTGGCCAGTCGTAACATAGAGGTGGTTACTGTTGGTGGCCCTCTAACTAGCGCCAGCCAAGCTGACCCTTCAGAAAGCACCTATTCTATGGATTTAAGTAACCTAGACGAAGCTTTCGGAATTGATTTTAGCGACATCACTGGAGTAATTCACCTGGCCGGCTTGGCTGCCGTTGGCCCGTCCTTCGCCGATCCTATGCGCTATATCACCGCCAACATCGCTATGGAATGCAATCTGTTTGAGGCCGCCCTAAAGCAAGATTGCTTCCCACGCTTCCTAATTGTCAGCTCCGGCGCGCTGTACGATACTGCGGCTCCGCTGCCGCTTACAGAATCTTCGCCGGCGCTGGCTAGCTCGCCCTATGCCGTCAGTAAGCTTGGTCAGGAGCAACTAGCTCAGTACTACAACCGACGCGGCTTCGAGACGATCATTGCCCGGCCTTTTAACCACATCGGTCCCGGCCAAGGCCTAGGCTTTATTGTGCCCGATATCACAGCTCAGGTTATCGCCTGCGAAAAGGGAGAGCAAGACGAAGTGCTGGTTGGCAACCTGGACGCCAAGCGCGATTACACCGACGTCCGTGACATAGCCCGGGCCTACCGCATGCTGCTAGAAAAAGGCCTGCCCGGCGAAACCTACAATATCTGTTCCGGCAAAGCCCTCAGTGGCCACGACATCGTAGCCGGCATTCTGGCGGCCACCGGCACCAAACCAAAGTTTGCTGAAGACCCTACCAGAATGCGCCCGGCCGACAACCCCGAAATCTACGGTAACCACCAAAAACTAACCGATGCCACCCGCTGGCAACCGGAAATAGATTTTGCCACCACCATGGAAGACGTCGTGGCCGACTTCCGCTCCCATTAGCGTGTTACAATGTGCTTATGGTTACGATTATCCTCAATAATTTGGAGATAAAAAATTAAAAAAGTTAATAAAACGATACAAAACAAGCATTAACCGATGTATAATGCCGCTACTATGGATGAGCAGAGAGCTAAATTTCTAGAATTGTACGCGAACTTGCCGTCAGCCCTTCGTGATGACATCGTCGTGGTTATAGACGAGAAAACTTATACCTGGAATACTGTTTATACCGAAGTTATTTCTAAGACTAAACTTGGAGATAAAATGCTTAGCGTAATAGAGGAGCTGGGGATAATTTAATGGTCGACGATACGGAAATCAACGAAAAGATTAAAGAGCTTATAATAGCCCGTCTTCGAAGTACGCCGCCTCACTTAGGTATAGTGATTGGGTCTGGCTCGCAAGAAACTTATACGCCAAACGAGCTTATACACGAAATAGAACAAGGTTCTCAGCTAGGCAATGATTACCTAGAGCTAGAGATCGATTTTCTACGTGCCCTAAAAGAGGGTGCCCTATATGGCTAAAGTGCTGTTTAGCAGGCCCTGGCACGATGAGGGCACAAGCTATTTGTACTCCTGGACAGAGGAGTTAATAAGTAAAGCTAGGCAGCAAAATTATGATGTTATTGATTTAAAACGAGACAGCTCTAACAAAACCACCTTTACTAGCCATCTCAAGAAATCCATGCCTAGCCTATTACATCTAAATGGCCACGGCTCTCAATCTGTTGTTACGGGACATAATAATACTCCTCTACTGGATAGCAGCAACGCCAAGTTTACAAAAGACATGCTAATTTATGCCAGATCATGCCACTCCGCGGCAATACTTGGCCAGCAATGCGTAGATAGTGGAGCAAAGTGCTACATAGGATACAAGAAGCCTTTCATAATCAGGGTGGATCTAACCAAAATGCAGCGACCTTTGGAAGATAAGGTCGCGCCCTACACGCTACAACCATCAAACATGATAACTATGAGTCTACTAAAAGGTCACTCTGCCGGCGAGGCAGTAAAACGGTCTAAAGATCTGTCCAGAAAGAAATTACAAAAGCTGATGAGCAGCGACGCGCCCGAAGGCGCCAGTCATATTATAATGGCAGTCTTCTCAAATATGCGTAACCAGGTCCTACTGGGCGAAGCAACCGCAAAAATCTAGCTATTTGCTAGTTTCGGCTTCGAGCTTGAGGTCGTTAGCGACCATCAACTTAACCAAACCAGGGAAGTCGACTTCGCGCTTCCAGCCTAGTACTTTTTCGGCTTTGGCTGGATTACCTAGTAGGATGTCTACTTCAGCGGGACGCATAAAGGCTGGGTTTTGCTTAACGTAAGGCTTCCAGTCGTCGATGCCGATCTCTTTGAAAGCTAGGTCCAGGAACTCACCAATCGAGTGCGTTTCGCCTGTACCAAGCACGTAATCGCCCGGTTCGTCTTGCTGCAACATGCGCCACATACCTTCTACGTAATCGCCGGCGTAGCCCCAGTCGCGCTTTGGCTCTAGATTGCCGAGTTCGATGTGGTCTTGCTTGCCGAGCTTAATACGCGCGACGGCGTTTGTGATCTTCCGGGTCACGAACTCCAGACCACGGCGCTCGCCTTCATGGTTAAACAAAATGCCGCAGCTGGCGTGCATGTTGTAGCTCTCACGGTAATTCTTGGTAATCCAGTGGGCGTAAAGCTTAGCCACGCCGTATGGGCTGCGTGGGTGGAACAGGGCATCTTCGTCGTAGCCTGCGCCAGGTCGATTGTAGTCAAGGCCGCCAAACATCTCGGAGGTTGATGC
>CAZSHK010000011.1:0-5596 GCA_964606965.1 uncultured Candidatus Saccharibacteria bacterium | reverse complement strand
AGCTGCGACCACAAAGAATTTAGCTGGGACGAGCAGACCGGTTTTCGCGAGCAGCTGGACAGGTTACAGGTTGATTTGGTGCATTTTGCTTTCCCTCAGCAACCAACTTTCTATCGTGGCCCAAGAGTAACTACAGTGCACGATCTAACAACTCTCCGCTTTCATAACCCGGACAAAAAGCGAACATCGTTCGTGATTAAACAAAAGATCTACGGCTGGGTTATTAAGCGGGCGGCTCGTAAATCGGCGGCCGTAATTACGCCGTCTGAATTCACTAAATCCGACCTCGTAAAGTTCGCGCGTATCGACCCGGATAAGGTCACCGTAACCTACGAGGCCGCCGACCACATCAAAGAGAATCCAACTCCCTACCCTGATTTGCAAAATACTCAATTTATTATGTATGTGGGTAGACCAACACCTCATAAGAACCTGGAACGACTAGTTGAAGCCTATGCCCTGCTCAGGGGTCAGCACCCATCATTGGGGCTGGTTTTGGTCGGAAAAAAAGACGCTAATTACCAGCGGATAGCGGACTCCGTGGAGGCTCAGGGCATTCCCGGCGTAGTCTTTACCGACTTCGCGTCCGAGGGCCAGCTACGCTGGCTGTACGAGCACTGCGCGGCCTACGTCTTCCCGTCGCTCAGCGAAGGCTTTGGCCTGCCCGGCCTGGAAGCCATGGTTCACGGCGCGCCGGTAGTTAGTAGCGACGCCACTTGCCTGCCGGAAATCTACGGCGATGCCGCCCATTACTTTGACCCCCTGTCCGTCGAATCGATGGCGGACGCCATAAACGAAGTGTTAACAGATAAAAAATTACGCTTGGAGCTCATAAAAAAAGGCGGCCATCAAGCCGCGCAGTACTCCTGGCAACGCATGGCCGAGCAAACTCTGGCCGTCTACGACCAAGCCCTTTAGAAAGTGTACATATAATCGTATGTACACTTTCTAGAAACAGCTAGGGAAAACAAGCTGGGGTTAAGGCTTGAGCACGATGTGACGTTCACGCCCGTCACCGGCCGATTCGCTACCAACGCCGTGCTCGGCGGCCAGCTGGTGAATAACCCGCCGGTCGGCGGCGTTCATCGGCTCCAAATCCATTGGCTCGCCGCTCTCCTTGACGGCTTCCATCCATTCCGTGGCCTTTTCCCGCAGGCGGTCAGCGCGCTGTTTTTTATAGTCCGCGACGTCAACGTTCACCCGGCTGTGTTCGTAGCCGTTGTTCTTGAGCGCCGTGCTGGTCAGGTACTGCAAAGAGCGCATATTATCACCGTGCTGGCCGATTAAAAAGCCGTTTAGGGAGCTGCTGGGCACGTCAAGCTGGATAACTTCGCCGTCACTTTTGGCCTCGACGTCACTGTTCATACCAAAGAAACTCAGCAAATTCTCCAGGTATTTCTTGCCGTACTCTACGGCGTCATCCATGGACGGATTCACGGCTGGCAAAGAGTCGCTCACGACTTCTTCTTTCGTTTAGCTCCGGCTTTCTTGGATTTAGCGGCTTTCTTTTGGGCGGATTTAGACGGTTCTGGTTTTGCGTTTACGACTTCGGCTTCCGGGATAGCCTTAAGATTCTTAGCCTTTTTAAGGTTCGGGCCATCGGCCAAAGTTTCCATCTCTTCTTCGTCTTTGCCGAGCACGATACTCTGCTGGATAAAGGCGACCAGGCCGCCAACCAACCAGTACAGGCCAAGGGCGGACGGCAGATTTATGGTAAACACGAAGATCATGATTGGGATCAGGTAGCGGGTGCTGCGGCCAACCGCGGCGTTAACTTCGGTCTGATCGGCTGCTTTGCCGCCTCCAGCGTCCTTAAGGATCGCCCGCAGACTGCGCTGATCTTTGGTATCAGGCATCAGTTGTTTGGCCTGGAAGTACTGGGCCGTGGCGCTCCCGAGCACGATTAGAAAAGCTGGCAGATAGAATCCGTTGGGACCAATGGCTGCTCGGCCAAGATCAACAAAACCAAGCAAAGTGTTATCGAAGCGATGGATGTTGTGCCCCAGCTCCTGGATCCAACCCAGATGCTGAACAAATGGATAAGAGAAGCTAACTATGACGTGCGGATCTTTGATGATCTTCTGAAGTCCGATATACAGACCTATCAGGACGATGAACTGAACAATCAGTGTCGGGAAAGCGCCAAGCGGATTAATCCCCCGCTCTTTGTATAGCTCCATGAGCATTTGCGATTCTTTTTGACGATTACCCTTGGTGGCCGCCTTGATTTTCTTAAGCTCCGGCTGCATGGCCCGCATGGCTTTAGCCTGATGCAGCTGCTTTTTAACCAGCGGCCATAGCAACAGACGAACGATGATCGTAAAGATAATCAGGGCCAGACCGAAGTTATGGCCTGGAATAATCGCGTAAATAAACGTCAGGAGGTTAAATAGCGGCTGGACGATAAGTGTCGTGAACATTATGGCTCTACTATAACATGACCGACCGGTGTTTGGTCCCTGTCCTGCAGTTGATCAGCGACCTTTTTGAGTAATTCTTCGATCATTGTCTGGAGCTTGGCTGATTCCAGCTCGGCCACCTGCTCGCTAAAGACCGTGAATATTACGTCCGTGCCGGCGGCCAGCTGAATATCCGACTTGCGGACTAGCTCATAGACCCTGCGACGGATCCGGTTACGGGTTACGGCTGACTTATGGACCTTTTTACTGACAACTACGGCTACGCGGTAAGTTTTGGCCTTATCTCGCTTGACGAACTTAACGCTGACCAGCGAGCCCCGAATGCCCTGCCCCCGGCCGTAGACGCCCTTTAGGCTGCCATAACCATGAAATCGGTGAGCTTGAGCAAGCATATTAGCGCTGTCTGCCTATGCTGATAGTTTCGCGCGACCCTTGTTGCGGCGGCGCTGAAGAACGTTGCGTCCGGCCTTGGTAGCCATGCGCTTCAAAAAGCCGTGTTCTCGGGCGCGGCTGCGCTTTTTTGGTTGAAATGTTCGCTTGGGCATAGTTATTCCTTAACCGCCCTGGGGCGTTGTTTTGTATATATTAAGGACGATTATATCTGTTATTTAGCTGTTTGTAAAGGTTAGCCCAGCACTACGTACGTATTTTTGCAGGCGTGCCCTTGGGGCTTATTGGCTCAGCTATTTTTAGGCATGTGTATATTATACGTATAAAACATGTATGCCCCTCTGTCGGCAGGCCGAACTATCTACCATCGCGTTGGGCTGTCGTGGCCCGAGTGGCGTACTTTTCACAATATTTAGCCTCTAATTGGCCGTGTTTATCCACCTATCCTCCGGCCTTGTCCACAGATTAACAGATAAAGAATTCAACTGTGTACAAAACTACCCCCGTTGCGGCGATTTTGGCAGTTTTAACCGGATCTTCAAAAAGATTTTTACAAAAGATGTGGAAAACTTCCCGCCACTCCGGTATATTAGGGATACATTAGGAGCAGTTATGCAGCAGGACAGTTTGTGGCAGGCAGTATTGGGGGAAATAGAATTATCGGTTTCTCGCGGTAATTTTGTCACGTGGTTCAAGAACACGACGCTTCTCAAGGAAGACAACGGCCTAATCGTGGTTGGCGTCAACAATATCTTTATTAAACAGACCATCGAAAAGAAGTACACTGACCTGTTAACCGCCACTCTCCAAAAAAACGGCGTCAAAGTCGACAAAATCGAATGCAAGATGATTACCCTGACATCGCCAAAGCCGTCCGATCACCGCGACCGGCCAGTAGTTCTCGGCGACCTGGATAACAAACAGCCGACTTTTAGCTCCAATAGTTCGGCCACTCAGCAACCCGGCGACCAGAAAAATATTCTATCCCACGGCTACGGCCAGGGGTTAAACGAGCGCTACACCCTCGATAACTTCGTGGTTGGAGACGGTAACGAGCTGGCCTTCGCCGCCTGCCAGTCAATTATTGGCCAGCCAGGCACCAAATATAACCCGCTGTTTTTGTACGGCGGCGTTGGCATCGGCAAGACTCACTTAATCCAAGCGGTTGGCAACGCCATCGCCGAGCAGGACCCGAAAGCCAAGATTCTTTATATATCTACCGAGCAGTTCGTCCGGGAATTCGTTCAGGCCCTACGCCTGCGCACGACCGCCGCCTTTGCCAGCTACTACCGGGCGGCCGACGTGTTAATCGTGGACGACGTTCAGTTTATAGCCGGCAAAGACAAAATGCAGGAGGAGTTCTTCCATACCTTTAACACCTTACATCAGGCCAATAAACAGATTATTATGAGCTCCGATAAGCCACCCAAAGAGATCCGCGACCTGGAAGCCCGTTTGCAGTCCCGTTTTGCCGGCGGCATGAGCATCGACATGCAAATCCCGGATTTTGAAACCCGCTGCGCGATTATCGAGACCAAGGCCACCAGCCACGGCACCACTCTGGAACCAGAAGTTATTGAGTACCTGGCAACTAACGGCCAGACTAACATCCGCGAACTGGAAGGTGCCCTTAATCAATTGCTCGCCTGGTGCGAAATGCGCAATATCGAACCAACACTGGCCTTAACTGCCAGCCTGCTCAATGTCAGCAAAACCAGGCCCAAGCATTTAAGCGCTAAGCAGATTATTGAGCGCACTGCTCGCCACTTCCAGATACCAATGGAAGACATCGTCGGCCCTAAGCGTGACAAAGACATCGTCGTGCCACGCCAGATAGCCATGTATATGCTTCGCAAAGAGCTTCATCTTAGCTTCCCTAAGATCGCCCGTGAGCTTGGTCGCAAAGACCACACCACGGCCATTCATTCGGTAGAAAAGATCCAAAAAGAATCACAGGTCGACGCCGCTATGCGCAACGCCATTTCCGAAATCAAGGAGCATCTCTATGCTTAAGTTCATGTCCGGAATCGTGGTACAAGCTGTGGGTAACGCCTGGCTTGGGTGTGCAAAAACCACTTATTTATACACCCTAAATGTATTTTTACTGAAGCGTGTGTATAAATCTAGGGGCTTATACCCGGCTTGTCCGGCGGTTTTACAGCTCCTTTCCCACAACCAAAAACAGGTTTTTCAATCTGTATCGACCGTATTTTTACCCACAATCCACACCACCTACAAAGACAACCAAAAATTAATAAACTTATTTAGTTACTAGTAGGAGACCAGAACATGAAGTTGCAAGTTACCCAAGAAAACCTTAATCGAGCACTCGGCTCAGTCGCCCGTGTCGCTAATAGTCGAGGGACTTTACCGATACTCGCCAACGTACTCATTAAGACCAGCAATAACCGCTTAAGTATCGCCGCTACCAATCTTGATATCGCTATTACCCACTACATCGGCGCTAAAGTTACCGAAGAAGGCTCCATAACCGTACCTGCCCGTTTGATGCAGGATTTCGTTAATAGCTTACCCGACGGCACTATCGAGCTCGATCTACAAGAAACAAAACTACACGTTACCACCGACAAATATAAGTCGGTCGTTAATGGAATTATGGCTGATGACTTCCCCGCCATGCCGGCCATAACCAGCGGCAAACAATGGAAAGTGGACGGCGCGATCTTCAAAAAAGGTCTGCAACAAGTGGTTTTTGCCGCCTCCAGCGACGAAACCCGACCAGTGTTAACCGGTGTCCTCTTCCAAACCTTAGAAGATAAACTACA
>CAZSHK010000010.1:0-25324 GCA_964606965.1 uncultured Candidatus Saccharibacteria bacterium | reverse complement strand
AGACGCATATCATCGCGTGGATTTTTGGCAACCATATCCAGAGCAGTACCCAAATTGCCAGTGGTCCTCAGTACTTCAGCTGCTATAGCATATACCTGAATAGGCACTGTAAAGTTGAATTCTTCGTCATCTAAGGCCACTAGTCTATCGACTTGCTCCATGGCAGCGGTTATATCACCAGTTCTAGCGGCTTGCAGACCAAGCTGTTCCCTAACGGATATTTCCCGGCTATCATCATCAAGATTAAAGTCTTCCCACCGCAAAGCCTCTTCATAATTACCCTCTTTGACAGCATGCGCACGGAAGAGTTCCTCGGCTTCATAGGCAGCACTCTTGTACTCGTAACGACCTTCAGTGCGTAGGGCTTCCTCGTAAAATCGTTTTGCTTCGTCAAACTGACCGAGTAATGCTAGTGTGCCGGCAATTCTGTAGATGGCGTATTCTGGTTCTTCGGCAGCCCGTGCTGCTTCTGCTAACCGCCAGTAGGCTGATAAATCCATGACGTTATCGTTATCGTTATTGGCTTGCCTTATCGACTCGATTTCAGCCAGAACGGCATAACGCCGAGGATCTTTAGCGTCTGCAGGAAACGCCTCATCGACAACAGCCTGGGCGTCAGCTTCACGGCCTAATACCATATAGCAGTTTACTTCCCGGCTTAAATCTGTTCGATGTTGTTTAACTCCAAGAAAACCTTGTGCTGCTTTAAGGATTTGGGCTACTTCTAGGGCATCCTCAACTCTGCCAGCACCTAACTGCGCGTTATAAACACTCTTAACCACAATAGGGTTTATTAACAAGTTTGGCTTTTCTTTGAGAGCTCGAAATAATTGTAAGGCTACATCAGCAGAAACATTGCTTGCGCGGCTGACTATCTCATCAACTTTTCTTCCTATAGTGAGGAATTCTTGATCTCTTTCTGCATAAATAGGATAAGACACTTCTGGATGATCGACAGTCGCTAAAGCATCAACAATGCCAGACCATAGTTCGGATTCGGGGCCTTCTCTTTCCGCCACACGCGTGAGGATAACCGCTTTATCTACAGGGGTATCAACTAATTCGGCTAGCTGCACAGCCTGCTCACGCCCACCGACTATTGTTAGTGGACTGGCAATCTTGCCTAATTCATGGGCTTTGCCTATACTATTTTCGTCTGAACAAACTGATTCAGTCAGCCTTGCCCATAAGTCGGATTCGGGACCCTCCAGAATCGCTAGATCAGACGCAAGACGCAAATGAAAATCAAAGTTCTCATCAACGAGACTTCTCGCCTGCTCAGTGAGAGCGGTAACACGGTCAGCAACGACGTTTCCGCCGTTATCTTTGAAAGCGTCAACACCAGTCATATTCATGACATTAACATAAATTAGCTATACTAGCAAGTAAATTATTTATTCGTAAATACTTATTTGATAGAAACGATTATCTGCGTTTTCTTGGGAAGCGACGGGCTTTGGCAGAGGTAATTTTGGCGTTCTTTTTGTAACTTGCAATTAGTAAAAAAGAATAGTTTTATATACTAGTGGAAGAAAACAGTGATAATTCTTCTTCTAATTGGCTTGATAAGTATGATGCCTTTATCTTTAAAGCTGTTCGACTTGCTGGAGCTATAGGAGTATTAACCTGCTCGCTGAGAGCCAGTTATGATTATATGCAAGGCGATATAGTGGACGCATTTGTTGATGTGGCTGTTGGGGTTGGGGTTGTGGCACTTGTTATTATGGAGACAAGGGATAGAGACGGGCTTGGATGAGCATTCGTCAATAAGTGAGTCTTTTCGATTAAGATGCCCAAAGAAAACTATTTGCGTTTTCTTGGGAAGCGGCGGCCTTTAGCGGGTGCAGCTGCCAATAGCTCTTTAGCTTGCTTCTCGGTTATTTTCTTGGGGTCAAAATCGTCAGAAATCTTGGCGTTCTTTTTGCCGTTAGTTATATATGGTCCATAGGGTCCGTTGACTATCTTGATGCCACTTTTAAACTCGGCAATGTATTTATCGGCATTTTGCTGCAGCTTTTCTTTGTATAATATTCTGGCCTCTGCCTCAGTAATCGTTGAAGGATCGTGTTCTTTGAGGGATACAAACAGCTTATCTACTTGAATATAAGGACCAAAGCGACCTATATTTGCTTTAATCTCTTTGCCGTCCTCAGTTGCGCCAACCGTGCGCGGCAGTTTGAACATTTCCAGGGCTTGCTCAAGCGTAACGTCTTCTAGGGTGGCGTCTTTTGGCATGGGCGCAAAGTCTGGCTTCTCTTCATCTTCGGCCGAACCACGCTGTAACATTGGTCCATAGCGGCCAAAACGGGTAATAATGGGCTTGCCGCTTTTGGGGTCTTTGCCCAGCTCGCGAGCTTGAGACGTTTCTTCCCGGCTTACTTTTTCGGCCTTGCCAATCAGGGGGTGGAAATTCTTATAAAAGTCGGCCAGCATCTTCTGCCATTGCTGTTTGCCCTCGGCTATATGGTCGAAGTCGCCTTCTACTGTCGCCGTAAAGTCATAATCTAGGATGTCGGCAAAGTGCTTGGTCAAAAAATCAGTCGTAATTTCGGCCACTGGTGTCGGCACTAATTTAGACTTGTCGGCACCAAAATTCTCACTAATCTTGGTGTTGTTCATGGTTCCATTCTTGAGCTCTAACTTAGTTATTTCACGCTGCTTGCCCTCAACTTCGGTTTTCTCTACGTAACCTCGTGTCTGAATGGTGCTGATAGTTGGCGCATAAGTACTAGGCCGCCCTATGCCGAGTTCTTCCAGCTTGCGTACCAGACTGGCTTCGGAATAGCGAGCCGGTGGCTTTGAGAAGGTTTCGGTTGCTGTCATCTCGTTGAGGCTTAGTTCTTGGCCTTGTTTTAGCTCTGGAAGTATTACATCGTCTTTGCCACCGCCGTAGACTTTTAAAAAACCGTCAAACGTTAGAATCTCACCTTTGGCAATCAACTGTTCAGGACGGCTACTGATATTAATCTGAATTTCGGTTCGATCAATCGCGGCCGGGGCCATTTGACTGGCGAGTGCCCTGCGCCAGATTAACTCGTACAATTTCTGTTGTGAGCTATCGTCGCCTGCTGAGGGTTTATTAAAATTAGTCGGCCTGATGGCCTCATGGGCTTCTTGGGCGCCCTGGGACTTGGTCTGGTACTGGCGGCTATGGTGATATTTGTCGCCAAACTCTTTCTTTATATATTCCTCAGCGGCCTTGAGAGCCAACGTGGATAGTGTCGTACTGTCGGTACGCATATAGGTAATGTGACCCTCTTCATATAAGCGTTGGGCTAAGGACATGGTCTGACGGACTCCATAACCAAGCCTACGGGCGGCTTCTTGTTGGAGCGTGCTGGTCGTAAATGGCGCGCTTGGGCTGCGCGAGCCTGGCTTTTTATCAATGGTAGCTACTTTGAAAGTAGCCTTAGCGCAATCTTCTAGGAACTTCTGAGCAGCTTTTTCATCAGGTAGCTTGTTTGGCAGTTCGGCTGGTACGGTTACTTTGTCAGCCGTAAACTCCGCGGTGATTTTATAACTGCCGGCAGGCTCAAAGTCGCGGATTTCGCGTTCTCGCTCAACTATCAAACGTACGGCAACAGATTGAACACGTCCGGCCGATAGACCGGTACGAACTTTTTTCCATAATATCGGCGATAATTCGTAGCCAACCAATCGATCCAGTAAACGGCGGGCTTGCTGGGCATCAACCAAGCCCATATCCACAGTTCGTGGGTTTTTAATAGCGTTTTCTATAGCTGTCTTGGTAATTTCGTGAAATACAATGCGTTTAGTTTTATCTTTTGGTAATTTCAACGCCTCGGTTAAATGCCAGGCAATCGCCTCCCCTTCGCGATCTTCATCGCTGGCTAGCCAGACTTGTTCAGCGGTTTTAACGGCCTTTTTTAGTTCATTGACCACTTTTGTCTTATCTGGACTAACCTCATATGTGGGCTCAAAGTTATGTTCAACATCAATATTGAGACCTTTTTTGGGAAGGTCGCGAATATGCCCAAAACTGCTCTTAACGGTATAGTCTTTGCCCAGGTAGCGCTCGATGGTGCGCGCCTTGGCTGGACTCTCCACGATAACCAGATTTTTTGTCATGTGGCTAAAGTATACCTTATATAGTCAAGCTTAACCGTTACCCAACTTATAACCGGCCCAGATACCCACAAACGAGCCGACTGTGCCTAGTGCGAATGTCCAAAAGCCCAAACCGTTACCGTGGTCTAACATTGAGCCAATAATGCCGCCAATGGTTGAACCCACGAAAATGCCGAGCCAAATAAAGTGTTTTGTTTCCACTTAGGGCAGTATATCACTAGCGGATTGACCAATGATTGGCGCCTAGCGACTTGATGCGGCCGGTTATTTCTAGCATGGTGAGTGTCTGGTTGAAAAGTGCGGGGTCAAGTTTGCTTTCTTGCTGCAGCTCAGCGCCGTCAGTTAGACCAGTCTGCAATAAATCAAGTATCGTTTGCTCTGTTTCGTTGTGGGCAATGACTTCCTTTTGGATATTTTTTAGTTCCAGGTTCATCGTGCCAAGGATATCTTCTGCATCCGCAACCGGTGTAGCCCCAGTCTTTATTAAGTTATTTGTACCGACGGATAGCGGGCTATTTATGTTGCCGGGCACGGACATAACCGACTTGCCCTGCTCTAAGGCAAAGTTAGCGGTAGCTAGTGTGCCACTACGCTCCGCGGCTTCGGTAATGAGCACGCCGTCACTCAAGCCAGACACAATCCGGTTACGGGCCAAAAAATTTGATGGATAAGGCTCGCTGCCAGGCGGATACTCAGTAACCAATGCCCCACCCTGCTCTAATATTTTCATTGCTAACTGGTGATGGCTTGCAGGATATATACGGTCTAATCCTGCTGGTAAGACGGCTATTGTTTGGCCACAAGCATCCAGGGCTGCTTGATGGGCTATTCCATCTGCTCCAATTGCCAGACCGCTAATAATAACAATTCCCTGTCCGGCCATGGCTTCGGCGAGCGACCGGGTTACCTGCCTGCCGTACGGGCTAACTTTGCGGCTGCCGACAACGGCTAAACACGGATGTTTTAATAGTTCATGCAAATTGCCCGCCACAAATAACTGCTGTGGTGAATTTGGGATTTCCCGCAGTACCCTCGGTAGACCATTTCCTTTAAGCGTTACCGTCTTGACATTCATTACAATAAATATCTTAGTATTGACATTGTAAAATATTTTTGCTATTATCGCAATCCGTAAGCACTATATGTGACTTACTGCACCTTATAACTTGAGATATCCGTAGCCCCTAGGGGCAAAGGATACCCCCAATGTTAGATTGTTTTAGAGTGTTAAACTTGCAAAGTTGTTACCCTCCACTTTCAAGCCTTTCCGTTTTTACGGAAGCGCTCTAAAACTTACTAACCCCTTTAACCCCGCATTACCCCTCGCATTTTTTGAGCTGTGGTCAATGACGGATGCACCTTTGAGTGGGTTCGCCCTCGGGCGAAAGGCCTTCAAGGTGGGTTGAAGGGTGTTTCTTGGCTCAAACAAGTTTTGAGCCTGAAAATAGACCTGCAGCGGTGCCCACCCCCTCTGCAGGTCTATTTTATTAATGCGGTATTTTTTGTGAGTAGCCGGTGCGTCAAGCCTAAACCCTAAGGCTACGACGGTTCCCTCGTGACTACAGAAAATGCCCACTGGGCATTTCTGCCCTCCGTAGGTCGTTTTTATTGTGGTGCCCAGTCACCTTCGGCGACCCCACAATTTTCATACTTTAAACAAGTTCAAAATCTGAAAAGTTGTCTTGCACGCTGCCACCGGCAGCGCTCACCCTCCTTAGGTCATTTTTATTAACATGAATACAGTCTTATAATTACAAATATGCATGATTCAGTGACAGGTCGTCAGTTTAGGTTGGAAGAACTGGAACAAGCGGAGCTTGGCGAGGATTTTCCTAAAGTCTGGGGTTATGCTGAGGCCGAAACCCTACTTGAGTTAGTCAAATATCGCATAGTAAGCGTTGCTAAAGCCAAAGACGCTGTACGCCAGAATGAAACACTTAGGCACGAGGCTTTTGCGGAAGGGCTATCCTCTCTGCTTACTTTGCATGCGTTAAGAATTCAACTAGAACAGCACATAGAGGCTGATACATTCCTGCGTTCGCTAGAAAGCTAAATAATAAATCGGCGGGTTTCTGGGATGAGATCACCGCCGTAAATGAACTCAATCAATATACTTTCAACTTCCTTAAAAAGTTTTGGCAGTTCATTTTCTTCGGACTTATTGAGTTTTTGGAGCACAAAATCAGCACCAGCAATTTTTGGATCTTTGCCGATGCCAATTCGGACGCGGTTTATATTACCCTCAACGTGTTCCAGTAATGACTTAATGCCATTGTGGCCGGCACTACTACCGCCCAGCCGGGTACGAATTTGGCCAAATGGTATATCTAATTCATCGTAGATAACTATGATCTGATTGTTGGGGATTTTATAAAAATGTTGGACAGCCTGGACCGCTTCACCACTGTTGTTCATGAATGTAGTTGGCTTCATTAGTATTGTTCGTACGTTGCCGACATTCTGCATACTAACGTGGCTTTTAAGATCCTTTTTAGCAGTCCAAGCTGGAAAGTCATGTTTTTTAGCGAATGAGTCGAGACAAGCGAACCCAAGGTTATGACGGGTCTTATCATATTTTCTACCAGGATTGCCCAGCCCCACGACCAAAACTGTCTTACTAAGACCAAGGGTGTAGAGTGGTGCACTACTGCTAGTTTCTGGTTTCTTCTGAAAAAGCGCCATGCCCCAAGTTTGCAACACTTGTCACCTGCTGTCCAGCTTAGCCGTTCACGCCGCACCAAATACAAACTCGTGGCTTATGCTAATGCTTCTCCAGGAACCAGAACTTTATAGGAGTGCCTTGCAGATCATAAATTTCACGCAGTTTTCGCTCCATATACCTCTTATAACTCCAATGAAGCATTTTGGTGTGCGCACCAAACACCTTAAAACTAGGCTGGCTGTTTTCATCCTCTTGGACTATGTAATTCAGCTTGGGCATTGTGCCCTTTAGGCCGGCTGGTGGATGTTTATCGATGGTTTTGGCCAACCATTTGTTTAACTCGGTGGTTTTGATGCGTTGGTGACGCCTCTGATCAATTTCAAGCCCTATCTCAAACAATTTAGTAGCATTCTGCCCCGTTACTGCACTGGTAAATATCAATGGCGCCCAGGGTACAAATTCAAACTCATGCTTAATGTTTACGGCCATTTGGTCGCGGCTAAATGGTGTCTTTTCGTCCAGGGCATCCCACTTGCTGACAACCAATACCAAACCCTTGCCGGCTTCTTTAACAAGTCCGGCTATTTTTTGATCAAGCTGCACACCTAATTCATTAACTTCCATTAGCACCAGGCATATATCGGCCTGCTCTATAGCACTAAGGGCGCGCAGCACGCTAAAGCGTTCAATACCGACTTCTATCTTGCCACTACGGCGAATACCCGCCGTATCCATTAATTCTATTTCCCTCCCCTCATAGCGAACGACAGCGCGGTTAATATCACGGGTTGTGCCGGCGCGGTCAGCCACAATCGCCTGCTGTTTTTTTGCAAGTGTATTAAAAAGTTGCGATTTGCCAACATTTGGTCGCCCGAGTAAGGCGATGCGCAAACGATTATCATCTTCTTTAATTGTTGCTTTTGGAATGCTTTTGACCAATGTATCAAGCAGATTATCTATACCACGATTTTGAGTTGTGCTGGTTAGGATAATCGGTTTAATGCCTAGACGTTCGTAGTCAGATATGTTTGGTTTCCGCTGTTTATCGATCTTATTGACGATTAAAAAGACCGGCTTACGACTCTTGAGGGCCGTTTTTGCCACGCGACGGTCCTCTTCGCTAATGCCGACATCTGCCTCGATTACCACCCAAATGACGTCTGCACTGCCCTCCGCTTCTGCAATTTGATCTTGAATACTGGCCTCGAACTCATCGTCTGGATCTTTCATGCCAGCGGTGTCTACTAACCAAAAGTCCTGATCATTGTATGTGGCTTTAGCCGTAATGCTATCGCGCGTTGTGCCGGCTTCGCGGGCCACGATAGCCTCACGCCGTTTGATAATTGCATTGAATAAGGACGACTTGCCGACATTGGCCCGTCCGACTATGGCAACAATCGGTAACTTCTTACTCATCGCACAGAGTATAACACCTTACAACAGTTTATAGCGACTACTGTTAATATCATCAAGTTTGTAAGGACCGAAGTGTATGCGGTGGAGTTTGGTAACTTTATAGCCTAAGGCGTCGAAGGTGCGGCGGATTTGGCGATTCCGACCCTCGCTCATCGTTACACGGTAGGTTACGGGTTGTAGGTTAGGGGTTAGGGCTTGTTGTTGTATCCTGTCCACTGTAACCTGTAACCTGCTTAAGCCGTCCTCAAGCATAACCCCCTGCTCCAGATTTAGCTTGTCGTTCTCGGTGAGTGGTTTGTCGATTTCAACTTCGTATACTTTTTCTTTTTGAAAACCGGGATGCATTAGCTGATTAGCCAGTTCGCCGTCATTAGTGAGTAAAAGTAAACCGGATGAATCTTTGTCGAGTCGTCCGACCGGTTTAAGGTGCTTTAGTTCTACGGGCAGCAAGTCGTAAATGGTCTTACTGCCCTGCCCGTCCCGGCTGCAGACGTAGCCAACTGGTTTGTTGAGCATAACTGTCGTAATTACCGGCTGCTCGAGAATCTGTCCATCGAGCACTACAGAATCACTAGCCTGCAGTCTGTCACCTAGTTTAGCGACTTTACCATTGATTTTGAGATGCCCTTCAGCAATTAAGTCATCGGCCGCGCGGCGGCTTTTACCAGTCGCCAAAGCAACATAACGATTCAACCTCATGGCACAAGTGTAAACATCAAAAAGCAAACATCAAAGTTCAGAAAAATATTAAACATCAATATTTAAACAGTTTGTTATTTGGAATTTGGATCTTATCTGTTTTTTGATTTTTGGTCTTTGATTTTTTAGAGAGCTATGTCGTGTGGGTTGGTTGGATCTGATCCAGGCGTTTGCTGTGGCCCAATTACTTGGCCGGGTTCATGAGTTGCAGCAGCTTCTTCATCTACAGCATCAGTCTTGTCATCAACCTTTATTACGGTATCTGCAGGGGGATTAATTACCGGTTGTTCAGCCGTCTCTTTGGCCTCTTCCTGGGCTAATAATTCGTGAAGATCTGGTTTATCTTCCATATCGGCAGGGGGTTGAATGACCTTTTCGTGCACTACCGGTAGTTCAGATGTTTTAGGGAGTTCTACCATTTCTTTAGACGGTACAGGCGGTGTGCCGCCGGTGTCTTTAATTTGCGCATCGACTTGTGCTTTCTCTTCAGAAACTGGTTCAGCTAAATCACTGGCAGCTTTACGGGCTTCTGTAGGTTCTGGCGGTTCCTCAGATACTGGAATGGTGACAGGCGATGGTTCTTCTGGTTTTACGAGTGGTTCGGCCGGGTCGTCTGTGGGTGTTTTAGCCGCGGGCTCATCAGCAGCAGGGTCAACAGCAACCGCTGGATCTGCGGTCGGTGGAGGTGACACTCCAGGCGTGAGATTTGATGGTTCGTCTGCAGGTGTAACTGCATGCGTAACCGTTGAATCAGTAGTGGCCGGTTCAGTGACAGGTAGCACTGGGGATGTTGAGGGCGTTTCTGTGGGTGTCACGACAGCTGGTGTGGCTTCGTTCGCTTTTACGCCTTCAAGTACGTCACGGGCTGTTTTGGCGACATCTTCGAGCGTCACTTGTGATTTAACGAGGTAACGGTCGGCCCCAAGCTTATCAGCTCTGGTTTTGTCTTCGGCCTGGCTCAGGGCAGTCATTACGATTACCTTGGTATTCTTGGTTTCCGCTGTGCTACGCAAAATGTCTAGCATATCAAAACCGCTAATTTTGGGCATCATAATGTCGGCGATAATGAGGTCTGGCTTTTCTTTTACGGCCATGGCCAGAGCCTCTTCGCCATCTTTGGCAGCAACAATTTCGTAACCTTCAGCAAGTAGTCTTGCTTCATAAATTTCACGGAGGTTGTTATCATCCTCCACCAACATAATTTTTGCCATCTTAGTTTCCACCTATTTTCATAAAGCTTATGTTCCACATTGTATCATGCCCCCGTTAAGCTTGGTACGGCCGGTATAACTGTTGATTCTTTGGCTTGCAATTCGTTGGCTTGCTGAGCGTTCAGACGCGGCAGATTAATAAAGAAGGTGCTACCGTGTCCTAGTTCACTCTCTACCCAAATTCGTCCGTTATATAACTCGACAATCTTACGTGATATAAACAGTCCCAAACCGGTTCCACCAATGGTGCGAGTGGCTGAATTGTCGACTCTATAGAACTTTTGAAATAGGTGCGGAATATCATCTGTTGGAATACCAGGACCGGTGTCGCGTACGTATAACTGCACTATATTATTATTGCCCGTAAGTCCAACCGAAATCTTACCTTTTTCCGTGTATTTAACGGCATTATCAAATAGGTTGGTAATGACTTCACGCATGCGGTCTGGGTCGGCGTATGTGTAATAGAGGGGCTTAAGTACTTTAGCTGCACCGCTGCTATGACTGGCATCAATTAGTGCCGCTTCAGGAGTACCTAATACAAATTCCACAGCCAGACCTTTTTTAGTTGCCGTAAAACGTAAGTCATTGGTGAGCTGCTCAAGATAATCGCCCATTTCCACAACGACAGCATGGCTACTTAATCGCCCATCTTCGGCTTTAGCACTAGTCAGCAAATCTTGAAATAACAGACCTAAGTGCTCTGTCGACATGTGTGCTTTTTCCAGAAAATCACGCGCCTTGCCATCAATCTTACTGACGTGGTCGTTTAGGGCTAAGGCAAGGTAGCCTTCTATGGCAGCTACGGGTGTGCGCATTTCGTGACTGGCGGTGCTAATAAATTCGGCTCGTCTTTGTTCTTCGTCTCTTTCTTGACTGACATCGCGAAAAATACCTACAGCACCGGTGGGCTGATTGGCGTTATCAAACAAGGGCGACACGCTAAGGCTGAGCGACACGGACTTGCCAGTTTTAGTAAGTAAAGTTGCATTATTGTCACGTACAACGGCTTTGGATGCAAAAACCTTGGATAAGGGATCTTGGGTATCGCTATATGGTTTTTTTTGATTATCGACCAACTTAATGACGTTACGATAATCTAGCCCTGTTGCTTCATCGACCTGCCAACCAGTAATAGCAGCAGCAGCGGGGTTGAATAGCTGAATCGTTTTTTGATTGTCAATCAATATAACGCCGTCGTCGATGGCTTGTAGAATAATGTCAGATTTTCGCTTTTCGTCACGGAGACTAGATGCTAACTTGTTGCTTTTACCACCCCTTTTCTTTTGTACTTGCGTACGCAAAGCCAGCACTGCAATGACGAAGAGTGCCAGTGCCACAAATAAACCACCAATTTTTAGAACTGTTTGTATTAGCATGTTGGTTATTTTTTGACACTTATATTATCTGTTTTTTCAAAGGAATTTGCAATGCTTTTCTTACCTGGACGCTCCCTGTTGCCTGTGCTAGTATGAGCATGCTTTTATGGCCCCTTCGTCTAGCGGTTTAGGACTTCTGGTCGTCAATAGCCAGGGGCTATTGACGTTTTCCTTGCTTGGCCGAGTGAAAAGATTTATCTTTGAACGAGCATATAAAGAGGAATCCAGAAAATTTATTTTTTGCGGTCTCATCGTCTAACGGTTAGGACACCAGGTTCTCATCCTGGCAATCCGGGTTCGATTCCCGGTGAGATCACCAGAATAATTTGATCCGCTATCCCGCAGGCCCTATAAGAGCAGGAATGTTATGATAAAGCTATGGGACAGTGTGGTTTATGGGAGGATGGCGAACAGAGCCCTTGCCCGCTTGAGCAAGAGTGCGCCAAAGGTGATGTCTTTGCCTTGATGGCCCGTCTCGCCTTGACTGATGGTAAAGGCCGCGAGCGAGCGGGTTGCCACGACTTTGATAGAGGCAGATACTGTGGTACCACCCTCGCCTATTATGAGGCTGCTGTTTTAACGACACAGTTGGCTGAGCTTGATGAGACCGCTCCTATCACACACTTTGGCCGTATTACCAAAACGCCGGCCGGCGAAGCGCCAGAAGTTGTGCGCGAAGCTATCGTCGGACTCAACCTACATATCCGGGCTGGTCTCCAGCCGCCCGAGATCAATGGTGTGGTGGCTATTCATCCGTTAGACTTTATTCTGGCGCTCCATGACCAGGGTAAAATTACCGAGGCGGCCTGGTACAAAGCTTACAATGCCGAGCAAATCACCGAGGCTAAGCAGGTTGAAGCGTGGCACTTCCAGGCTGACGAAATGGACATCTGGGAAAACAAAATTCCACGAGGGACCGCTAATCAATACGCTAGGAATGCTTGGACATATTCTATGTTGGGATCGGTCTGGATTGGCTACATACTGCCGGAAGAACTATTTTATCCGCAAAGCGAACAGGGCCAAGCCTTTTTCGCCAAGCTTCGCGAAGCCTATGAGGGCGAAGATAACACCCTAGCTCCACAATTAGTCACGGATATATTTAGGCAAAATAATCTTATGGGTATCGTCAGGCGTGGTCCTGGCCGCACCACTAGTTATGACGCCGAAACAAATGAAGTAACCGAAGTCTGGGACGCCGGCGTGCTGGTGTATGACAGAGATCAAGGCATCGATAACCGATAGCTAGACAAATCTATCTACGGGTAGCTTAACTTCAGGCAGCTCTTCCCATCGGCTGGTGTAGCGCGGGCTGCGTAAGCCTTGGCGTGGTTCCCACTTATTGCCTAGATCTTCAGCGGCATAGTACAGATGGTGCTTGCCATAACGTTCGTTAACGTTGTCAACGACTTGCATGCGTTTTTGCGAACGAACGTGCTGCTTGACGTTAATACCGCCCAATAAATCGGTTTGTAGCACAGCGGCCGGCACAAAATCGTATAACATTACACCAGCGCGGTAATAGGCAGCCCGTTTGTCGTACAGGTCACCCAAAGCCCGTACTAATGTTTCTGTAATCACACCGGTGTCAGCCGTTGGCATATTAAAACGGATTTCTCTGCCCCAACGGCGATAACCTGGTTTATGCTTGTTAGTAGCCAAGAATAAGCTGGCCCGTCTGGTGAGTTGCCTGCTTTCCCGCAAGCGAAAAGCAGCCCGGGCGGCAAAGCTAGCAATAGCAGCCTCAATAACGCGAACGTCTGTCACGTCTTCGCCAAAAGTGCGGGTGCGAGCAATGCTTTTGCGTACCTTACTCTCTAGCTCCAGTGGCAAGCAACTAGTACCGTTTAGCTCTAGCACTAGATGTTCGCCGTGTACGCCCATTAATTGCCTTGCCAAACCCATGCTTAGACACGACAGATCAAAGGCCGTATTGATACCAAGGGCCTGCATTTGGGGCGCCAATCGCCTACCTATACCCCAAACCTCTTTAAGTGATAATCGTTGAAGGTGGGCAATGTGTTCCTCAATATCAATGTTTATCATGCTTAAAGCGCCGTGGTGTTCTGGCTGCTTTTTGGCGTGCTCGCTTGCCAATTTAGCTAGTGTTTTTGATGGTGCAATACCAATTGAAACCGGGATACCAATGTAGCGTAGAATGTCGGCTCGTACTGTCCTGCCCCACGCCGTGTAGTCTTTGATTTTTAACTGGCTAAGATCTAAGAATGACTCGTCGACCGAATAAATTTCAATTCTTGGCGTCATGCTAACTAGCAGCTGGGTAATACGGCGGCTAATATCACCGTATAGCTCAAAATTACCACTGAACTGCACCACGCGGTAGCGCTTAAAAATCTCGCGCCACTTGAAAGCCGGTGCCCCCATTGGAATACCCAAGAGCTTAGCCTCGTTGCTGCGCGCCACAACGCAGCCATCGTTGCTACTTAGTACAACCACTGGCTTGCCTTCTAGGTCGGGTCTAAATAAACGCTGGCAGCTGACAAAGAAGTTATTGCAATCGATCAACGCAAAAATGGGACGTTTCATGGCTTTTGGAAAAACTGGTGAATGATAGAACTGACTACGCCCCAGACCTGAGCGCCCGGCGGCAAGTAGGCAAAGCGGCAAACCATCATGCTATCGTCCTGCCAGTATATGACTAGGTGGGTGGTGCGGGGCTTGAGGGCACGGTCGACAATAATAATATCGCCTTCATAGACACCGTGTTGCTCACCGTTATTGCCAGCTACCCGCATGAAGAAAGTGCTGATTGGATGACGGATTAATAGTTGATTTAGGTCAAGGGCTTGGAGCGCAATATCGGTAGCGGGATTAGGAAACCCTTCGTGAACGCTAACATTATTCGGAACTTCGTAATAACTCATAATAAATCACCTCCATTAATGGTTTTAGTAGAGGCCGTCGCCAGGCCAGAAATTAGGCGACAAAAAATGTTGGAAGTGATCCGCCGTAGCCTTAGCTAAAGAAGAACACGGTGATTTATTAAGTCTGTGCGTAGAAACCCACCGTAGCCTTGGCGAAGGCGGGAGTACTCACATGACTGAATCTTAGTATACAACTAAGCGCAAGAGCTTTCTAGACGTCTAAAGTCTTCAAGAACTCAACTAATTGCCTGGGGGTGATTTCGGCCTTAATAAGATAACCATCAGCTTGTTTTTCAATGAGCTCTCTCGTGTCCTCACGCTGTTCCAGATTTGTAGTAATAATGACCTTAGCATGCAAGTTTGGAGTTGATTCGCGTAATCTTCGCAATACTTCAACACCAGTCATATTAGGAATCATGATATCTAACAAAATAATATCGTAGGCGTCTGTTTCGGCTTCTTTGAGGCCTTCATTGCCATCAAATATTACCTTTACGTCATATCCTGCCTTAGTCAGGGCGCGGCTATAGAGCTCGGTAATAAAGTGCTCGTCCTCAATGCATAGGATTTTGATTTGTTTAGTAGCTGTCTTGTCTTCCATGCTCTAGTTTCTACCTTCTATATAACGAGTGGTTTTTAATCCAGCCGTGTGCACCGCGCACAATGTCTTTATTATTACCGTTCTTTACCTCCTCAGCAAGCTGGCTGTAAGGTACGAGCGTAAAGCCAAAGGTGGTGCCCTGCCCCTCTTTGGAGCGGACCCAAATCTGTCCGCCGTGGGCCGCCACGATTGCTTTGCTTAAATAAAGTCCCAGGCCAGTACCGCCAATTTGGGCCCGCGAGCGGTGACTTCGGTAAAATTTATCAAATAGATTTGGCATAACACTTTCCGGAATACCCACACCGGAATCACGCACAGTTGTTTCTATTAAACCATCTTGCGTAAGCTGCGACTTAACAATAATTTCCTTACCGTTGCCACTGTATTTGATAGCATTGTCCAGTAAATTATTGAGAACTTCGTAGATACTAACCTTATCTGCGCCAACCGTCGGTAGGTTATCGGCTAACTCATAAGATATATTCTTGCCGTGAACTTGGGCACGCAACTGCATGTCACGTACTACGGCCTGCACAAGCTCTGGCCACTGTTCTTCACGCAGATCTAGCGACAACTGGTTCTCTTCAACACGCGCGACATTCAGGATGTTATTAACAAATGAAGCCAGTGTTTCGGCTGAGGCCTGCATTTTGTACATAAAGTCTTTAAGCTCTGGGTTCAGCGTACTCGATAGCTCGTCTTCAAAAACCTCAATATAGCCGCGCAATATTGTAAGTGGTGTGCGCAGTTCATGTACGGCCAATGCGATATAGCTGGCGGCTTCATCATCATCGGCGTAACGGTCGGTGTGATCAAATAATGCCAGAATTAGTTCGGTGCCTGACGGGTCATCTTTGTTGTAATAGGCTGCCATATCGAACTGCAGCGGTTCTTTGCCCTGAGCTTGATTAAGCCTTACCCGCTCCCAGCTATGGGTAGCAGTAACCTTATTGATCCGGCAGTTAGTTAACCAGGCATCCAGCGTATGTTCGTTATTAAATGACAGGTCTAATACTGAATAAAGATCTTTGTTAACCATATCAGCGGGAGGCAGCTGAACATACTGGCTGGCGGCTTCGTTAACGAAGCTTATGGCCCCCGCGGTATTAATAACGATTAAGGGTACGGGTACATGGTCGGCAATATCGTGTGCCATATTTGTAGTTTTAGCCTGTGCCGTTCCAGCCGGAAGTGGTGAGCTGCTGGCTAATTGAAAAATCTGTAAACTTAGACTAGTAACAAGTTCCCGGCCTAAACTGCTTTTTTCAAAGTTTGGCGGTGCGGTTTCGCTGTGGCCCGGGCTTACATGCAGTATGGCTTGTTGCAAAAAGCGCAGTGGCTCGGTAATTGCTTTGGCCAGTGCGCCAGCGACTAAAACAGCCAACAATAGACCACTCACTAACATTGCAATAGCAACTAGCCAATCGTCTAGCTGTAGCTGAACAGCAGTACCCCACCACACCGCTATGATAAGTAACGTGGCTGCGATGAACGTTAAACCTAGATAGCTGCGAATTTGTTTAGTGAGTCGGCTTAAGTGGTCCACCTCATGCTCGCTTAAGGCTTGTAGCTAACGGCGCCGGTGTTGTTCACCATTGTCAGCCAGGTTTGGCCAGCATTTAGTTTAATAATATTGCCGCTACTATCTTTGAAGACGAGCTGATCTTTATGGTCATTCTTCTGCCAGGTTCCTTCGTTGACGGATCCATCTTGGAAAATATAGACATGTCCAGCGCCTATGTCTGAGTAGAGACTGTGCACGCCATCTCCGGCTATAGCATAGTTCATGACCATGGCTATAACTACTTTTGGCGCAATTTGGACACCACTACGCTCGTCTTTGTGGGGTTGACCCCCTTCACTTCGTAAATAGGTATTCGTGGCGGCATCGTAGTCGTAATGCGGACTATATAGAAAAGAGGATACTGATAGATCAATTGTTTTAGCGGTTGGTGTAGCGATTTTTTTATCAGCCTTCCGCGGCCAACTCGTGAAATTACTAGTGGTGAAACCTTTTTTCTGATTCAGCTCGTCAAATTTAGCCATACTAGTGTAGACGTTGTGAGGCGCGTAGCGGCTGCTAACCCGCTGGTAATAACCGGCATTAGCAAACTGGTCAAGGTCGCGTACGCCTAAAGATTTAATCAGGTTCAGTGCATCTGGGCTACCACCAACATGGGCATAGCTAGCCTCAAACTGCAGGGCCCAATCGAGGTAATATGGCCTGGCGCTGCGAATTGGCCCAATGTAATCTGGCTGTGCCTCTTGGTAAAGCGCCAAGAAGCGAGTAATGCCGCCTTCGGCAATGGCTTCAAAAACGACTCCCGCGGTTGTCAGGCCCGATTGCGGCCGTGCATCCGGGCTATTTTCAATCATCACACCAGTTACTGGGCGCTTGTTAAGGGCCAGATCAACCGTGACGCCAGTCAATCGTGAGGGCTCAGTCGTTGGTATGGGGACTTCTTTTTTCTTAACGCTCACTGCCTTGTTTGGTGGCAATTTACGAACGTGCTGGTAAATCTTAACTGCACCATAAGCAGCCAGAATAACTGCTAGTAGTAAGCCCGAAACTAGCAAGGCCCACTTGGGCTTGCTCAAATGGGTGTGGCGCCAGTGCAAGATATGCCACCATTTGCGACCATCTTTATTCTTAGGCACTTTGCCCTTTTTGGTTTGTTCATCGGGTACTTCAATGGTGCCATCAAAGCGCTTAGCCGGCTTAGCATCAGACTTGGTATCGAGCTTTGGTGGTTCAGAGGATGCCTTGGTCAGCTTACGGCTCTCTTTCGGTGATTTAAAATCATCAAGCATTACCGCTATTGTAGCAAAGCAGCTGCTTAAGAAGCTAGTTCTAATGAGGTGTTTAGGCGGGCCAAAGAACTCTCTTTACCTAGTACTGCCATAGTTTCGGCTAGACCCGGTGATGCCGGCGCTTGGGTGGTCGCAATCCGAATTAAACTAAATAGTACAGCTGGCTTTTGGCCCGTGATCTCCAAAAGTTCATTGAGACGCTCGGTTAAATCTTTAACAGAAAAGTCGCTTTGCCATAGACTATCCTTGGCCTGCTGGAGCAGTTGCCTTATTTCTTCCTTCGGTAGCTTACTAAGCTGTTTATGGTTGCTTATAAGTTCTGGATTGACTGGCAAATCTTTAAAGAAAAACTCAGTTAGCTGCGGAAGTTCACTAAAATACTTAAGTCGTTCTTGAACTAGTTTCAAGACTGCCTTTTTATAACTGTCATTATAGTTTTTAGCCTCCGGCGGCCAATAGTTCTGGACCTGTTTATACAAATCGTCGAGCGGCAACTGGCGAATAAAGTGACCATTGACCCAGGACAAGCGTTGCTCATCAAAACGGGCCGGACTGCGCTGAACTTTTTCTAGGCTAAATTTTTGAATAAGCTCCTCTGTCGTAAAAACTTCCTGCTCGCTGCCATCATTCCAGCCAAGCGTCGCAATGAAACTAACTAGCGCCTCAGGCACGTAACCATCCCGAATATAATCAAGAACGTCTTTAGCGCCATCGCGTTTAGACAGCTTCTTTTTACCGTCTGGTCCCAGTATGTGAGGCACAGTCGCCATTTTGGGGGGCCCAAAGTCTAGTGCTTCGTAAAGGTTGAGATAATTTGGGACACTGGCTAAAAACTCCTGGCCGCGAATGACGTGAGATATCTGCATATCATGATCATCAATAATGTGTGAAAAGTTGTAGGTCGGAAAACCATCGGACTTTATAAGCACAAAGTCGTCTATTACATCCGGACCGGTGCTTAAATCATCCATAACTTCATCGTGCCACTTATAGGCTTTCGGTTCTGATTTAAAGCGTAAGGTTTGAGTACCGTCCCAAGCCTGTGACTGTTGGGCAGCCGAGTCGGGCCTATGATTGCGGTATAGAAATGGTTTTTTTTGGGCAGTCGCCTCATCGCGAAAAACTTGCACTTGTTCGGCAGAGTATGGGTCTGCATAGGCTCTGCCCTGCCTAACTAATTTTTGGCCCCACTCCTTATATGAGGCTAAGCGTTCGCTTTGTCGAAAGGGGCCTTCGTCTGGATTGAGCCCAAGAGCCCGCAAACTATCTAAAATGTGCTGATCAGCACCGGCCACCTCACGCTTTTTATCAGTATCTTCGAGGCGCAAAATAAATGTACCGCTGTATTTTTTAGCTAGTAGCCAGCCAAATAATGCCGTTCTTATGCCGCCAACGTGTAAATACCCAGTTGGACTAGGCGCAAATCGGGTTCTAACCTTCATGATATGGAGTATACCGTAGTTCAAATACCAATGTCTTTTTGCGTGAAGAAGCTAAGCTAACTTACCAGCCTCAGTTTATACTTTTGACAATGCTTAGCATTTGTTCGGCACTGAGCGCACCATAACTGGCAACCTGAATCCATTTGTTGCCATTCATCATGTTGGCACTGTCTTTATTTACATAGACAATACGACCACTATCTTCGAATGTTTGATAAGGTTGTTGTTGTTTCATTACATAGGCTTGCAAGAGTGTTTGACTATTCCAGTTCGAGGCTTGCTGCTTTACCTGAAAAGCTCTGGCATCACTGTTGGAGTGAAAATTTACAGTTACTTCTCCATCGCCTGAATGTATAGGCCCCTTTAGCGAGAAGCCCGCCGGTCTATAGGCTGGCAAAGAGGCGTGCAGGCCTGCCCTGGCAGCAGCCAAACGGACTTGCAAATCAGGCAGGTTTTTATACACAAAAAGGCTGCCGACTAACAATGCAGTGATAAATACTGCACTGACATTAAAAGTGCGTTGTTGCATATGTAACCGTTTGGCTAAATTGTGGTGCCAACGAGTTTTATGGACTTTTGGTTGTGTGTGTGAATTTGCATCTGCTAAAGCTTTCTGCAGCATACTAGGCGACTCTTTAATGGTAATGCTAGCAATATTAGGTGATTTGGTTACGGTCAATGGTGTTTTTCTGACTAATAATCCACCACCATTAAATTTGCTAACAAAGCTGCTCTTTGGTGTCTGAAGGGCTCGTTCAATTCGAGTTGATTTTACGGTAGTTACATTGTGCCCAACTGCCTGATTTGATGTGACGGCCCTAGCAACAGATGCAGATTTAGCATGTATTAGTTTAGGTACACGTGGTTTTTGAACTATATGACGCATTAAAGTTTGGCTGTGCTGGGCTTTGCGGTGGGCTGGCTGCGGTTTGTGTAAGTTGGACCGTTTAGTTACTTTTTTTGAAAGCATTGCGGACGGACTCTTTACGCGTGGGGCCTGCACAATAGTATCTATAACCTGCTTTTTCGAAGGCTTTATTGTAGACGGCTGACTTAAAACCGTCGGGGTTATAAAGTTGCCAGCAGTGGCGTCATATTTAGCGCCGTTGAGTTCAATATATGTTTTAGTTTTACGCAATTTTTTGATCCTTGGTAACTACTTGGCCACCAGATGCAGTTGTGTAGTTTCATAATACTCGTGCTTATCTCTTTTGACAATGGTGTAGATCCATAAAAAACCAAGAAGCGATATACTTGGTGGGATATGGATTTTCTCAATCCACATAAAAAGCGGGCCCACCGCATTCGCCTACTAGTTGGCTATCTGTTAGTCGCCGTAGCTCTAGCCATGGGCACAATAATTCTAGTGCTGCTGTCCTATGGCTATGGCTATGATCGTAAGACCGGTGAAGTCATTCAGAAAAGTATCGTGTTTGTGGGTGCAAAGCCTGATTCTGCCGATATATATATTAATGGTGAACGCCAGTCTGCCCGAACCAATACCAAGCTTTTATTGCAAGCTGGACAGTACAGTATGCAACTCAAGCGTGATGGCTACCGCGATTGGTCAAGGACCTTTTCCTTGCAGGGTGGTGGCGTTGAACATCTGGAATACCCTCTTCTCTTTCCTAATAAATTAGTAACCAAAGATGTTGAGCTTTACGCCAGCCAGCCGTCGTTTGCTACCCAGAGCCCAGACCATCATTGGTTATTAATCCAACAAGTCGGTCAATTACTGAAATTTGATGTTATGGATGTTAGTAGCGATTCAACGCCGGTGACTACTATTACATTACCGCCCAGTGTTATAGCTGCGGCCGAGGGAGCACAATCCTGGCAGCTGGTTGAATGGTCCACCGACAACCGCCACGTCCTTCTCAAACACGTATTTGACGGCAGCTCTGAATTCATAATGGTCGACCGTGAAAATCCGGCGTTGTCGTTCAATGTGGCGCGGCTATTTGGTCTTGCGCCTAGCAATGTCGCCATGCGCGATAAAAACTATGATCAACTGTACTTATATAGCAGTGATAAAAGTCTGCAGATTGGTGATGTCAAAGCAGTCCGGGTCACACCTTTCTTGACTCACGTATTGGCTTTTAAGGCACATGGCGATAAGACCGTACTGTATGTCAGTGATCAGAACGTCCAGGCCAATAAAGTGGATTTAAGACTTTACTCGGATGGCAAAAACTACACTTTGCGTAAGCTAGCCGTTAGCGATATATATCTGCTTGATCTGGCCCAGTTTGATAGTCGTTGGTACATGGTAGCCAGTGTACCGAGTGAGGGCCGAACCTATATTTATAGAGACCCTGAAAATATTCTAAAATCTGGTCAAGTTAAGAACCCTGTTCTACTACCGGCTATCGTTTTGGCAATTAATAAGCCAGAATATCTGTCCTTTTCTGAATCGGCTCGTTTTGTGGCGGTGCAGTCTGGTTCCCATTTTGCGGTCTACGATGCCGAAAGCGACCGTCGTTATTATTATGATGTAGAGCCTGCTTTAGAAAAAGGTCGTCAAGCCAACTGGATGGACGGTAACCGTTTGTCAACCGCAACTGACGGCAAAGCCTTGGTCTTTGACTTTGACGGTACAAATAAGCAAACTCTGGTAGCCGCCCAACCTTCCATGCCACTATTCTTTGACAAAGACTACAAGTGGTTATACACCCTAGCTCCCTCTATTACGGTTTCTGGCCGGGCAGCTATTACCAGGACCGATCTAGTTATAAAGTAAGTTTTACAGCCAACTCCATAAACGGGACCAAAGACTCGGCGAATTACTTGGGAGAACTGTTGGTTTACCTGGCTGGGTACCAACGCTGCTGGGCTTGTCTGTGCTTGGATCGGGGCTAATTTGTTTGCCAACTACTACTAGGCGGTGTAAGGAGGTGCCTGGCGGATCACAGGTAATAAGTGTTACCGTGGCCGGCTGACTGGCTGTATTCAGCACAGAAACTTCAGTCGGTTCAACTATCCGTTTGTCAAAGACTTGGTATACATAACGTTTACCGTCTTTATCTATGTAAAAATTATCACCATTTTCTAGTTTACTTAATAGTACAAAGGCAAATTTGTACTTACCTTTATTGAGGATGTTATTGCTGGAATGACCAAAAATAACGGCATTGCCAAGCTCTCCAGGGTTTGGCGTTGTGGCATAGTGTACGACGCCGCGTTCCAGGGCCTTTTCAACTTTAGCCTCATCGATTGAGGGTTCATCATAGACCACCGGAATCTCGACATTAATTTTAGGAATAATAATCTCTGGGTTGGCGCTGGCCGCAGTGCTGTTTGGGTCGGTAATGATTGGTGTGGCATTGACGCTACGACTGGGCGTAATTAAGGGGGCTATAAAGCGCTCGTTAAAAAACCCGAAAAGAAGTATTAGAACAACCACTGCACCACTGGATAGACCAAATAATAAAGACTGAAAATGATGTTTAGCTTTGAGGCGACCTTTAGAGCTGACGCGGTGATTAATTTGCGATTTAAGCTGAGCGACGGTGTGGGGCTTTTTAGGTTTTTGCGGTTTAGACATGGTAGAAACAGGACTTGTCGGTGGTTCCATAACAGGTTGTGCAGCAGCCGTGTGCGGGTACTGAGCGGCCTGCCCGTGGGCGGCATAAAATTCACGCCAGACGTCGTGCTTTTCAGTATCGGATAATCCGGCGTAATACTTGTGCCATTCGGTCTGAATATCTGCCAGTGACTTACCCGACACTGTTAACTTGTACATGTATTCTTGGTGTTTGGAACGCTGTGGTGGCGTCTCAGCTTTTACCTCGGCAATTTCTGCGCCGGCATTCGGTTCTTCGGCATATAAAGCCGCTATTTTGGAGCGCATAGCCTCAGCCGCCCGTTCACTTTGGGCTCGTATTTCAGCGTCTTTTGCGGCTTTGTCGTCGTCTTGCATAAACAGAGGTCAAACCATTAGAATTACCTTGAACATTATATAGCCTCGCGCCATGCATGCCTATTTCCTTAAGAAGCTGGACGGCGCTGCTTCATCATATATTCTTTCTAGATCAGTCAGATTATAGTAGACTAACCGAAGTTAGCCAATCACATTACAGATCATGCCGCGGTGGTGGAATTGGTAGACACGCTGGACTCAAAATCCTGTGAGCGCAAGCTCGTGACGGTTCAAGTCCGTCCCGCGGCACCAGATTAATTTATATACATTTTTACTTGATGCCATCGAGTGCATCAGTGAACGATCTCGTGCGTTTATCCAGTCTTTCAGTAGATTTGCTATCACCCGCCGTATATTCTGCGAAGCATTCTTTAATTATCGTTCGCGGTCGGCAACCAATACTATGACCCTTGTCGCCTAGGGCTAAGTCATTATAGACGTTTATTAAACTTATATCTTCAGCTTTAGTAACTGCCGGAGCATCATCTTCTCCTGCTTCTTTATCTGGTTGCCGCGGTATGAGTCGAACACGGTAAGTTAAGTCAGGACCTTCGCCAAGATCTGTATGGACGTTTATATCCCAGCCCTGGTTTTTTGATGAAACACGACCAAAGCGAGAACCCTGTGAGAGTAAAGATAGGCTGGGCCACCATGAGTCTGTGCCAATTGACGTTGCGGTGTAGCGCTGCCCTAGCAAAATTACGCCAAGTTGGCTAAGAGCATTTGCCTGCTTCCGAAGTTCATCTTGTTGCCTTACGTGCATTTCATGTTGGCGAGCGTGGGATTCAGCAGACTGTACACCAAAGTCTAAGCTTCTTTCATAATCGGTTCTGGCTATATCGCCTGATGGCAATGTGCCCGTTAAGGCCATATGTGTAGTGGTCGCAAATTGGCCCAAATGCATGAGCGCTCTAATAGATAAAAAATCGACCTCAGCGCTGAACAGTCGGTTTTCTGCCACCACCCTCTCAAAACCGCTACGCGCCTTATCAAGCCACGCACCCTTTTCTTCTAGCGGTGTTGATTCAAAAAAAGATGCTTCCAGACACATTTGGGCGGCCGTAAGTATGCCGCGGCGTCCATGATGTTCGAGGTGATTAACTGCCGCACTGACATCAGTATCGCTACCATATAACAAAGGAGCACCATTGGCACTGTAGTGGATTTCAGCAATATGTTGCCAGGTTTTTCCCAAGCCACGGGAAGGAGATTTAGACATAAGTCCATATTATACAATTTAGTACTGTATAAATCAACTATATATCTATATTTACGGCTGTTGTGATGGCTTCAAACGGTTTGGCGGCGTTTTGCAACCACCAGACACTAATGGCGGCTGCGGTTTTGACGCGCCAGATAGGTGTTTTATCATTCAACTTAGTTGTGCTGACCTGCCCACTTACGGCTGCAATAACTGCATCGTTTTGCTTAACTACAATATGCGCCAGGTATTGTTCGGTTAGTGCGTGTAGTAATTCCACGAGAGCAAGAAGGTCCATTCCGAAGCGCACTGGCTTAGGATAGCCCAGATTCTTTACTAATCGTTGGAGCTGCGCCATCGTAATAACTAGTGTTGTGCATGACCGCTCTAATAATTGTTTGGGCTCATTATTAAAATAATCGACGCTGTCTTTGGTTAAGACTAGAAGACCATTATATTTAGCTAAAAATTTTTCCAATAGTATGGCAGTTTCGGAATTTCGGCCAAAATCACCTGCCATTAAAACGGCATCGGCCCAAGCAGAAAGATCGAGCATCTCTGCTAAAGCTTTTTGGCTAAAGCTGCCAGAAGGCGTACTAGGTGCAAACTCGGTCTGTTCCATAAATTGACCAATGGTTTTTCGCAGGGCGTCTGGTAGCAGTACGCGAGCCGTGCCAACTCCTGCCGATACAGACGCTTGATAGGCTTCCGCTGGTGCGTTGAAACCGTGCAAATTACCGCCAACAATCAGTAATTTACCAGCGTGGCGTTTATTTTCTGGCCGGCTCCAGATTAATTCCGGGAATAGTGGCTTATCAGCTGTTTGCTTGTGCCAATATGTAGGAGCCATTAGATGCCTTTAGTTCATAGACCATATTTTTGCGTTCAACAACAATTTTCCAACCGTGCTTGGTAGCATGCTCAAATAAAGCACTAGTTGGGTTGAAAGCAATTGGTTGCTCGACCAGTTCCAGCATAGATATATCCCCTTCACTGTCGCCAACACCGA
>CAZSHK010000009.1:0-26528 GCA_964606965.1 uncultured Candidatus Saccharibacteria bacterium | reverse complement strand
TAACCAATAACTGTGGTTTTGGCGGTGGCGTTAACGGTTTTAATAACGGCGGCAACACCTTTGGAGTTGTTACTAGCCTCGGCACTAATGACAACTTCGCACTCAACCTACGCACTAATGGGGTAACTCGCTTCACATTGGATACCAGTGGTAATAGTAATCTTACAGGCACAGCTGTCGCGACAGCTTTCAGTGGTGACGGCTCCGCCTTAACTTCTCTGAACGCCACAAATCTACAGAGCGGCACAGTTAATGACGCGCGACTAAGCAGTAACGTACCCCTAAAAGGCGGCGCAAACACCTTTACTGCGCTTAATAACTTCACCGGAGGGCTGCAAACCAACGGCAACACCGTTTGTGACACCTCTGGTAATTGTGCGGCCTCTGGGAACGCCGGCGGTGATCTTACCGGTACATTTCCGAATCCTACTATAGCCAAATTACAAGGAACAACACTGACGATTGCTGGATTGAGCAGCGCTAACTTCTTGCAATACAACGGTACTAACTGGGTCAATCAAAGCCTGAGTGGCGATATATTGGTGAATAATGCCGGTGTGGCGGCCATACAAGCCAACAGTGTTACGCTAACGACCGATACGAGTGGTGACTACGTGGCTAACTTGGGTAGCTTAACTGGACTTACGACTAGCGCCAACAGTGGCGAGGGCAGTGTGCCTACGCTGAGCGTTACCTATGGCTCAGGGGCTAATACGGCGGTTCAGGGAAATGTCAGTCTGGCTTGTGCAGGCGGCACCGGCAATCTTACGGGAGGTGGCAATAGTATCACTCTAGGGACTGGCGGCAGCTGCAATAATCTGAGCACCGTTAATAACCCTACATTCTCTACAAGCGTAACTACACCTCTGATGATATTTACTGGTGCCGGCAGTAACGGACTGTTGCAAGTAGCAAATCTAGGCCAAACAACAACATACACATTGCCAGATCCAGGTGGCGCTTCAGCCAGCATTTGTCTGACGACGGGAAATTGTGCCGGTGCGGGTGCTGGTGTAACTACACCTGGGGGTACAACAGGGGCGATTGCCAAATTCACTGGCAGCCAAGCCCTGGGCAACTCCACCTTAAGTGAATCTGGCAGTACACTAATAGCCAGCGGTACTCTAGTGGTACAGGGAACCAGTGCCATAACTCTGGGTACGGCTAGTGGTAACACCGGTGCGATTTTACTCAAAAACAGTAGTAATGCTAATACTTTGACACTGCAAAGTGGTGCCAGCGGTAGTAATTTCTCGCTGACACTGCCGACCACCGGTGGTAGTAATGGAGATTGTCTGCAATCTAGTGGCGGCGGCGTCTTAGTATTTAGCGCCTGTACTGGCGGGGCTGGTGGGGGCGTCACCTCCGTAGATGGCCAGATAGGCGTTGTCGCATTAGATAATGCTAGCGGTCTGGGGGGTACAATCACTATCGATAACGCTGCCGCTGACGGGGTGACTAAGGGTATCGCTACCTTTAACAGTACAAACTTCAGTGACGGCAGCGGTGTAGTTAACACAATTCAAAACATTAACTCAGCGGCTACACCTACTTTTGCAGCAGCCAGCCTTACTAACGCCAGCTCTCTAACGCTGGGCCTAGCCAGCACAAATACTGGCTCAGTACTATTTAAGGGCTCCGGCTCAGCTAATACTCTTACGCTTCTGGGGCCAACCACTCCTGGCACCAACACACTGACGTTGCCTAATGAAACTGGTACAATCTGCTCAACTGGGGCTGTCTGTAGCGGCTACCAGGCTACCATTGCAAATTATATTGCCAGTCTTGGCGTGCTAACCGGCCTAAGTACCACAGGAAATAGTGGTGCAGGCAGTACACCAACCTTAAGCGTTCTCTATGGCGCCATACCTAACACTGCGGTGCAAGGTGACGTAACGCTGACTTGTCCATCTGCTTTCGGTAACGCTTCATTATCTGGTACTGGTAACACTATAACCCTTGGTACGGGTGGGAGTTGTAGTGCAATTAGCCTGTCCAGTACCCCAAGCTTCAGTTCAGCCAGCTTAACAGGAGCCAGTGCCTTGACCTTGGGTACAGCAACAACTAATACCGGATCAATTCTATTCAAAGGCGCTGGATCAGCTAATACCTTGACGCTCAACGGCCCAACCAGTCCCAGTACTAATACACTGTCATTACCCAATGAAACGGGTACACTTTGTAGTACCGGTTCAATCTGTGCGGGTTACGCGCCTTCCAGCGGTTCTACTACTTACTTCTCTCAGGGTGGCAACAGCTTCACGGCTCAAGCGGTCCTGGGCACTAATGATGCCAACAGTTTGGCGCTGCGGACCAATGGCACCAATCGCCTGGTAGTCGACACCTCCGGCAACCTTACTTTTCAGCAAGCTTCGACTCTGAGTACAGGGGCAAATACGCTTACGGTTACTTCATCTAACATTAACGTTGCAAGTACTGGTAAAGTAACCCTTCAGGGTGGACTTGCTCAAGATATTGCCACGGCTGATGCGGCAGTAGCTAATGACATAACTATCAAGCCAGGAGCATCATCGGGTGGTGCCGGCGGAGCAGTGGTAATTCGTGGGAGTAATGGGTCTACTTCGGGAGGTGGTATCACAATTGATGCGGGTACAGGACCTTCTACGAATGGATTCATAACTATCGGAGCCAGTTCTCCTTTAGTAACACTTGGATGGTCCAGCCTTACCCAATTAGTGCTGAACTCAATCTCGAACACAATAGATATTGGCCAGTACAGCAGCTTAATCTTTGGCAACACAATAAACGTGGGTTCTCTTAACGCCCAAGGCACTAACGTTGTGAACATCGGCGGGGGTACCATAACGAGCGGTACTAAAACAGTGAACATTGCCAATGGGACTCCTGCGGCTGGTTCTAGCAATACCGTTGCCATTGGCACCGGTGGCAGCACGACCGGTACGGTCGGTATTACCATAGGCAGCAATGCCGCCGCTGGACATACCACACTAATACAAGGCGGGAATGGAGCTACGGCTATACAGCTTACTCAAGGGGCCGGCGGTACTATTACAGCTGGAAGTACTAGCGGAGCTTCTGCCGTAACGGTCCAATGTGGAACAGGCACTTGTACTTTTGGCGGCACTTCTACAGATCATACAACATTACTAGGTTCATTCACTGGCACATCGGCTACCACTATAGTTGCTGGGACTGGCGGCATTAATATCGGTGCCACCTCATCTGTGGCTAATACAATTCAGATTGGTTTAGGTGCCACCTCGATCTTTGCCGTAGCCCAAAGCGTCAATATTGGTAACAATGCTGCCGGTACCGACACTGTGCTTATTGGGAACCTGCTAAGCACCAGCTCAACCACTTTACAAGGCGGTACAGGCGCTTCAGCGGTAATAATAAAAGCTGGCAGTGCTGGTACCATCAGCATTGGTAACAGCGGTGTCGGTAATGCCATTCAGATCGGCACCACTTCTGGCGCTGTCACCCAAACCATTGCTATTGGCAATAATGGCACAGCTAGCTCCACCAGCACATTAACAGTTGGCTCTCTAATAACAGCCAGTACTACAAATATTCAGGGTGGCACGGGAACAACGGCAATACGACTAGATACAGGGGCTGGTGGCGGAATTCAAATAGCTAATAACAGCACGTCAAATAATGTAACGGTTGGAAATATTCTAAGCACAAGTGCCACAACCATCCAGGGTGGCACAGGGGCTTCGGCAGTGGGCATTCAAGCGGGCAGCGCTGGTACTATCAGCATCGCTACAGCCAATAATAATACTCTGAACATTGGTACGGCTACCACTTCTGGCACGATAACCATTGGTGGAACCGCTCAGTCCGCTGCAACAACAATCCGTGGTGGCTTCACCGGCGGCTTAACTCTTACGACTATAGCTACCGCTGGTGGTAGTAGCGGTGCAGTTACGCTTCAGAGCGGCGACAATAACAATTCTCTGATAACTGGAACAGGTGCTGTAAATATCAAATCCGGCAGCACGAGCGTTGCTGGTGCAGTGGTTGGTGACGTAAATATCGATACGGGTACGCCTGGCGGAACTGCTGTAGCTGGTAGTCTGAATATAGGTACAGGGTCATTTAGTCATAGTGTTGTTATTGGTAATGTCCAAACTTCTAGTTCAGTATCAATCTCAGGCGGCTCTGGCGGTTCAGCGATAAATCTTCAGACCTCTAGTGGAGGGCTTAACCTAAACTCAACCTCAAATGGGGCTGTAAATATCGGTACTGCAACGTTAACATCGTCAACCCAAACTATAAGCATTGGAACTGGCACATCAAGTACTTCTGGTGGCAAAGTTGTCAACATCGCAACAGGCGTACCCGGTACCAGCACCACCAACACCGTTGCGATTGGAAATGGCGGCACCACAACAGGCACTGTCGGTGTAACCATAGGCAGTATCGGTGCAGCTGCTCATACGACGTTAATACAGGGTGGTAATGGTGGTTCGGCAGTTTCGGTTCAAGCGGCGGCCTCCGGCACAATCAGTATCGGTACGACGAACAGCAATACACTTATCTTCGGTTCGACTGGCCAAACGGGCAGCATCACCTTAGGCCAATCAACCGATACTATGACGATTAACATCGGTACTGGTGCAACCGCTAGTGGCAAAACACTGACTGTTCATATTGGGGATGCCGGGGTTGCTGGCTCAACCACCAACATAACTATTGGATCGGCCATAGCTGGCACCCTGACAGTACAGAGCGCCGCCATCTTCAATAAAGATGTTACGTTTAACGGACATATAATATCTAATGGTAGTAGCGTTACCAAAACGGATGGCGCGGCCGCTTGCACCACGCCGACCATAACCGTGACTGGCAATGACACTGCCGGGACCATTAGCGTTCTAACGGGTACCGGCTGTGGCGCTACAGGTACATTTGTTACCGTGAATTTTGCTACGGCTTACGGCGCGGCTCCAAAAGTGTCTATTACTCCTACAAATGCCGCAGCCTCTGGTCTTAAGTACTACGCTGGCAATAATGCTTCAGCCAGCTTTACCTTAGACACCGATACCTCGCCAGCCAATACCACCACATACACCTATAACTACCTTGCCATTAAGTAGAAATGCTACAATAACTTCATGAAGGTGGTCATAATTTACCGTCCAAACTCCGAACACGCCCGAGCGGTCGAAGAGTTTGCGCATGAATTTGAAAGGCGCGATGCGTCACGACATATTGAGATGGTAGATTACGACAGCCGTGACGGTATGGCTATGGCTAGTTTGTACGACATTATGGCGCAGCCGGTTATCTTAGCACTAGCTGATGATGGCCGCATGCTCCAGATGTGGGTTGGTCCGGATTTGCCTCTTATGGATGATGTGGCTGCCTATACAATTAGCGGCACATCCTTTTTGTCATCGACAGGGGTTGAAGCTGGTATGCATTCAACAGTTGCAGCCCACAAGTAGGCGCGTTATACTGAAACCTATCCGTTAGAGCAGCCATCAACTGCGACTGTCCTTCGATAAAACTAGGAAGGGGAACGGAGTGGGAAGAACGTCCGCTATAGGTGGATCAGTAGAACTCACCGGGTAAGCCCGTAATAGCCGCAATCAAGTCCCAAGCAGGATGGTACCGTTCCGCCTAAGGCGGAGCTCCTGCGTAACAGGGGCTTTTTATTTTTAAAAGAGGTAGACATGAAGTTCAAAGCCGGTCAGAGGCGCAAACCAATTGAGTACGAGAAAGATCTCGTTAAACACTGGAAGGTCAACAAGACCTTCGAGAAGTCAGTTGAACTGCGCCCCAAGGATAATGCCTACGTCTTCTATGACGGGCCGCCATTTATAACCGGCGTGCCGCACACCGGCACCCTGTTAAGTAGCATTGCTAAAGATGTCGTACCGCGTTACTGGACAATGAAAGGCAAGCGGGTAGAGCGCCGCTGGGGCTGGGATTGCCACGGCCTCCCAGCCGAAACTTATACCGAAAAGAAGCTGGGTATAACAGATAAAAACGACATTGGTACCAAGATAAGCCTTGAGGAATACATCAAAGCTTGTCGTGACAATATGGTGCAGACTGGTAGTGAATGGGAAGACACTATCGACCGGATTGGACGCTGGGTAGATTTTAACGGTGCTTATAAAACCATGGACAAGGACTACATGGAAAGCGTCTGGTGGGCTTTTAAGAAGCTCTATGAGGCCGGTAAGATCTATGAAGGCGAAAAGGTACTACTTTATTGCACACGTGATGCTACGCCGCTCAGTAAGGCCGAGGTGGCCATGGACAATAGTTACCAGGATGATACCGATCCGAGTGTATATGTGAAGTTCAAGCTAAAAGATGGGTTACAGGTTACAGGTGACAGTGAACAGAAGCCGGTTTATCTGTTGGCGTGGACTACTACTCCGTGGACATTGCCCTCTAACACCGCCATAGCGGTAAACAAAGACCTAGATTATGTTGAGGTAGAACTAGATGACCAGATGTTTATCTTAGCCAAGGCCCTAGTCGATAAAGCCTTAACAGATGAGAAGCACCAAGTTTTGCCGCATAAGGTACTTCGTACTTTCAAGGGTAAGGAGCTGGTCGGTAAGGGCTATGATCCTTTGTTTAAAGACAGGGGGGCAAATGCTCACAAGATTTGGCATGCTGACTTTGTGCACGCTGAGGAAGGCACTGGTATTGCTCACGAATCACCAGCTTACGGAGAAGATGACTATGAATTAGCCAAGCAAAACAAAATTCCCATGGTTCTCGATAGCGATGAGGACGGTCTATATACCGAAGGTGAATGGAAGGGCAGACTGGTTTGGGAAGCCAATAAAGATATAGCCAAAACGCTTCAAGAACGCGGAGTGGTCTGGAAAATTGAATACATTACACACTCTTACCCACACTGTTGGCGCTGTAATACCAAGCTCATATACCGGGCTCATCCCAGTTGGTTTATGGATATCAAAAACCAACTTACCGGAATGCTGGAACAAAATAGCAATATCAACTGGTTTCCTGGTCATATCAAACACGGTAGGTTTGAGAAGACAGTTGAAAGCGCGCCGGATTGGAACCTCAGCCGTGATCGCTTCTGGGCGACGGCTATGCCGGTCTGGAAAGGGGTCGACAAACGTGGTAAACAACACATCGTTGTAATTGGAAGCTATGAAGAGCTAAAACAACTTTCAGGGGTAGAACTAAAAGACTACCACCGTCCATGGATTGATGATGTATCATTTACAATAGATAACGTCAAATATAAGCGTGTTGATAAAGTTATGGACTCCTGGTTTGAGGCCGGCAGCATGCCGTTTGCTCAATTCCATTATCCATTTGAAAATGTCGAGAAATTTGAAGAAAACTTCCCGGGCGATTTCATCGTAGAGTACATAGCCCAAGTTCGTGCCTGGTTTTACTACTTGCACGCGCTCAGCGTTGGTTTATTCGATAAGAACTCTTTCAAAAATGTCATTACTACCGGTACGATTGCCGGCAACGATGGCCGTAAGATGAGTAAAAGCTACGGCAATTACACTGATCCGAACCTACTCATGGATGAATACTCGGCCGATGCTCTGCGTTTCTTGTTAATGAGTTCAACCCTTATGAACGGTGAAGATTATTCACTAGTGGATAAAGACGTGGCCGATGTTCACCGTAAACTGGCCATGATTTGGAACATGTACGATTTCTTTACAATGTACGCCGAAGTCGATGGCTGGGAGTGGAACGGCAAGCTTGAGAACCCTGTTAATGAAAAAAGCAACCTGTTAGACCAATGGATTGTGTCTAGAGTGCACCAACTGATTGAAGAAGTTGATGCGAACATGCAGAAGTATGATCTTCCAAACGCGCTAAAACCGATATTACCATTCATTGACGACGCCAGTAACTGGTATGTCCGCCGCAGTAGACGGCGTTTTTGGAAAAGTGGTGATGACGCTGATAAACAGTCTGCTTACCAGACACTACATTACGTGTTAGTACGTTTAAGCCAAGTCTTAGCGCCGTTTACCCCGTTCCTGAGTGAAGAACTTTTCCTAAAGCTGACTGGCGGCAAACTCGGCGAGTCTATCCATCTGTTAGATTGGCCGGAGGTGGGTCACGTCAATGAGCTACTTATAGCCCAAATGGCTTATATCCGTCGAGCTATCACGATTGGTCTAGCGGTTAGGGCTAAAGAGGGCATTAAAGTCCGCCAACCCCTGAGTAAAGTGAGCCTGAATGGGTTTTACAAACATCTGTCAGATGACATGCTCGAAATAATCAAAGAAGAGCTTAATGTCAAACAAGTCATACTCGATACAAAGCATGTTAAACCAGAAAAAACTTTCCAGGAAAATGTCGAAGAAGACAATTTTGCCCAATTTTACCGTCTAGAACTGGATACCAAGATCACACCTGGCCTCAAGCGAGAAGGACTGGTGCGTGAAGTAATTCGTCACGTGCAATCGGCCCGCAAAGTAGCTGGCTTAAACATTGATGACCGTATTAGCTTAGTACTCGCAACAGATAGCGCCGAACTAGCCAAAGCCATTCACGAACACGGCGCCACCATCAAGGACGAAACACTATCAATGCACCTTACTCAAGATGGCGATGGCAGCTATAAGTCTGATCTTCTTGTTGAAGGACACAGTCTACATCTAGCCCTTAGCAAAGCCGATTAACTTCTTTGACACCACAGTACTTCTCTGGTAGACTCTCTTGAGTTATGTCAAAGAAAGCAGTTATTAATACCGGCGGTAAGCAATATGTTGTTACCGAAGGCGAAACTATTACTGTTGAATCATTGAAGACCGACAGTAAGTCTATTAGCTTCGAACCATTACTAGTGATAGATGGTGAGACAACTAAAGTTGGCGCACCAAACGTGGAAGGCGCTAAAGTCACTGCCGAAGTAGTTGAAGCCGAAACCAAAGCCGATAAAGTTACTTCAATCCGTTATAAGGCCAAAAAACGAGTCCATACAGTCAAAGGACACCGCCAAATTCAATCTGTTATTAAGATCACTAAAATCTCTTAGCAATAAATCTCTTATTCAGCAGCTATATTACGTAGGTGCCTGTGGAAAAGTTATATATAACTTGTTCACTAGTGAAGCTTAAGCAGTATTAATTACAATGGATCTTAAAAGTTTGTGAAGGTTATCGCTACAGAGGTATTTAAGTTTGGACAGCGTGGGGAATAGCAGTAGTTGTATATTTACCAACGTATATCGTTAAAGTTTATGTTCAAAACGACCTAAAAACAAGCTAAATTAACGGATACAAAATGTAGTCAATTAGCTATTGCTTTACAGGGGTAGAAAAGAGATACTGATGAAGGTTTCCTGCGCACCTCACCAAAACGTCAGGAACAAATCAACCCAACCCAATACAAAAACCCAACACAAATGTTGATACAAACACCGGTCAAAAGTGTAACTCCAGGAAGTACCCTTAAGCGTATTGTTTTAGGGGTACTTCTTGTATTTTTAAGCATATTTTCGATTTTCATAGCTAACCTCGGTAACCACACCTCTTATGCTGCTACAGCTAGCACTATAAATTTCCAGGCCAGATTGATGGGTTCGGCGGGACAGTTGGTCAACGACGGCAATTATCACGTCGAGTTTAAACTCTTTAACGCTTCATCATCCTCGGGCTCTTCACAAGGGTCTTGTAGTGGCGACGCCGCCTGTCTCTGGACCGAAACTCGGACCACCGGTAATTTGGTGACGGTGAAGAACGGTTATCTGACAGTAAATCTTGGCTCAGTGACGTCATTTCCGGGGACAATTAACTGGGATCAAGACCTCTGGTTGACTATGAACATCGGTGGCAGCGGTGGGGCGGCTAGCTGGGACGGTGAAATGAGTCCGCGACTGAAACTGACAGCCGTACCATATGCTTTCAGGGCTGGACAATTAGCCAAACTTACCGGTGCTAACACTTCTACGCTTGATTTTGCCACTCAGACAACCGCCAACAGTATTCTTTTGCCAAATGCAGGTGGAACACTAGCAATAGCCACTGGTGGTAGTTTCACAAACAACGGAGTTTTGTACGGCAATGGTACTACTAGTATTCAGGCCACAGGCGCAGGAACAACGGGGCAGTGTCTAGTTGCTACCACTGGTAGTGCGCCAACTTTTGGTAGTTGTGCCGGTACAGGATCCGGCGCCACCCTGCAGGCCGCCTATGACAATTCCAGCCCAGCCAGTATATTGCTAGCTACTGCTAAGGACCTGACTGTAACATCGCCAGATGTAGCCACCGATCCGAGTGTAGTTATTAACCTGCAATGTACAACCTGTTCAGCTTCTGGTGGTCGTTTTGCTGTACAGAACGGTGGCACCGATGCTTTCGTCGTTAATCCGAATAACGCAGGTATCAGCATTGGCACTACCACTGGCAGTAATGCGCTCACATTACGAACTGGCACCGGAAATTTCTCTCTGGACGGAGTAGCAGGTTCTACTTACACAATTGGTGCAACAACGGTCGCCGGCACAATCACGATCGGTGGAACTGGCCAGACTGGTGCCATAACCCTAGGTTCATCTACCGGAACAAACATCGTGAATCTAGGTACAGGCACCGGCTCAACCACTGTTAACATAGCCACTGGTGTAACCAATGCTAAAACCGTAAACATCGGTACCGGTGCCGCCATGGCGAACGGCATCAACATAGGTGGCACAGGCGCCAACGTTATAGCGCTTGGTAATACGCAAACGGCGGGCTCAATAAGTTTGGGCGCGGCAATGACTACGGGCACTATCAACATTGGAGGAACAGGGCTACAGACGGGTACAATCAATCTGGGGGTAGGCACCGGCGCTCAGGCTATAAATCTTGGCACAGGTGGTACAGGGGCCAAAACTGTTACAGTCGGTTCACTCGCCAGTACTGGACTTACCACGCTACAAGCCGGAACTGGCGGAGTTTTAGTGAAGCCAGTCAACAGTACCACTGCGTTCCAGGTGCAAGATGCCTCAAGCACTAATCTCTTTACGGTCGATAGCTTAAACCAACAAGTCATAATCGGTATTACTGGTACTAGCACCCCTGTAGGGCAATCATTTCCAGGTACGGGCACGGCAGATGCCAATACTCCCGATAGCCTTTCGAACTCAGTAAGTGGCGACATTGACTTGATAGCAAAGATTCAACCGAATGATTGGACCCCCCCTACAGTCCAGACAATTATTAGCAAGTACGCAGCGACTAACTCGCAATACTCCTACAACTTTTCAATCGGCGCCACCACTGGCCGCTGGACACTAGGCCTGAGCAACAGTGGTACAGCAGCTACCACCGCGACGGCCTCCACTAACGCCGGTTTCATAAACGGTACAGCTCACTGGGTAAGGGCCACCTGGGTTGCGTCTACAGGGGTGGTACAGTTTTTTAGGAGTGAAGACGGCACAACTTGGACTCAAGTGGGTAGTAATCAGACCATCAGTAATGTTACGGTGCCATCAATTTTTGACAGTAATGCAAACCTTAATGTTGGTGCTGCAGCTACGGCAAACAATACACTTGTCTTTACCGGTACAATTTATCGCGCAAAGGTTTATAGCGGTCTGTCTGATGCTGGCGGAACGCTTGCGGCCGATTATAATCCGTCCGATGCCAGTTCGCTTACATCAACTAGCTGGGCCTCTAGTACAAGCGGTGAGACATGGACCATAAATGGTACTACTACCAGACTAAGCAGTGCAGCAGGAACAACTTTTACCCCAACCCTGAGTACGGTAGGCACCCAAGCGCTTTATCGCAACCTTAGCGACTCAACTACTGCTTTCCAGATACAGGATTCTGTAGGCACTAACATTTTAAGTGTTGATAGCACTACCAGGCGAATTGGAATAGGTACGGCTACACCTACGGCTAAATTGCATTTAGTAGGCGCAGGTACAACTGATAACGCATTGCTAATTACACCTGGGGCTGCCCAGACCACAGCCGATCTTGTAAAGCTGGATAATACCGGTTTCCCAGTAGTGACCGCAGGGGCTAACAATCTACAGATTACGTATGTTGGTGGTGCAGCTGCTGTAGAAGCAGGTGCACAACGGATTGATATTACTCCTGGAACCACAACTGGTGGTACTTGGAATGGCTTACGTATTGTGCAGAACGCGACCGGTCCTGCTACAGGTGTTACAAGCAATGGCGTTAAGCTTGAAGGTCCGACTGCTGGAGGTGCTGGAACATACAATGCTATTAATGTGGCAAACATTGGTGCAGTTACAACCAGCGGCACTGTCAACGGACTTAACATTACTGGCACCAACTCCCAGGCCGCAGGTACCGTAAATGGTATTAATATAAACAACCTTACACCTGGAGCCGCTTCAGAAACAGCCATTAAGATAGGCACCGGTTGGGACACCAGCTTGCTACTTAATACGAGTGGCGCCCAAAAGGCGATTCAGGTAACTGCCACAGGCGCGCCTACATCGGACTTGGTAAACATTAGTAACTCTGGTCAAATAAATGTCTCTGACCAAGTAAATGGCCTGCAGCTTGATTACTACTCTGCACTCGCAAATGCGGCGCATCAAGCATCAGCTGTAAGAGTTAATATTACCAACACCTCATCAGTCGCAGGCAGTACTACTAATGGTATACGTATAGTTCCAACAGCAAATGTCTCTGGAAATACCAATGGCCTAGCCATAGACGCGATCACCAGCAGTGCGACCGCTACAGATAGTGCGATTAAGATTGGTGCTGGCTGGGACAATATTCTGCAGTCCAGCACAGTCAATATATCTGGAACTGGCGTTATTACTGGTGCAACTGGTATCACTAGTTCGGGAACTATAACTTTTAATGGTCTGCCCGCAACTGCTGGCATTGTCACTAACACCTCAGGTGGTGTATTAGGTACAACAAACGCAGTTGCTGCTAACCTCGGTGGCACCGGTTTCAATAGCTATGCGGTCGGCGACCTTCTATTTGCTAACACTACGAGTACGTTAGCCAAATTATCTGACGTAGCTACTGGTTCATGCTTGGTCTCAGGTGGCATAAATACTGCACCGGCTTGGGGTGCATGTACAGCTGGTGTAACCTACAACAACGGCATTACCAATACAGCTGGTACGGTGCAGCTGGGTGGCAATCTGGTACAGAACACCACCATTGGTACAGGCAATAGCTTCGGACTGAATGTTACCAGCGACCTAGCCGCTGGGGCACGAAGTGCAGATGCCTTTACCATCTCCCAAGCCGACAATGTAACCAACGATTCTACGGGCAGTTTACTGAGAATAAACAACCTTGATACAGGTTCCACTGCCGCAGCCCTTAATGTTTCCACTGCTTCTAGCAATATCCTATCTGTTGCTGCCCAGTTCAGTACACCCGGTAATGGTATAGCCGTTAATATCACGGGGGTAACAAACGGTGTAGGTGTTTCTGCCAATACTATTACTAGTGGCAACGGATTAAATGGAGGCGGGACTCTTACGACGGGAAGTTTAGTGAACGCTAATCTTACAGGCACTGGTTTAACTAGCGGTTCTGTCTTAAGTGCTAGCGGCTCAGCATCCGGCGCACTATCCGCCTATACCGGAGCTCTTATTAATGTCACACCAACACGCACTAACACTGCTACAACCGGTACCCTAACAGATAGCGGTAACTTCCTAAACTTAACGCGCTCTAGCACACAGAACGGGGCGGGCGGCACCTTTGCCATAACCGGTGCACTCGCTAATCTGCAAAGCAACTGTACGCAAACCGCCGGTACGTGTACTGACTCGGCCAATATCTTAGGTTTGAACCAACAATATGCCAATGCATCCGGCGCAGTTCTAAATGTACAAGGTGCGGGCACGGGTAACCTGGGTATACTTGATGCTACAAATGCCTCGGCTAACGGTGTAAGCATAGATGTCCAATCTTCTAGCTCTTCTCAGTATGCATTCAAGGTAACCAGTAACAATGGCAGCACTAACGGATTATATGTTCGAGCCGACGGCAATGTTGGCATCGGTACAACCAGTCCAACCAATCTCCTTTCCGTCAAAGGATCAGGAGTGGGTGTAGCCGACATAGGTCAGTTAAGCGATGCAACAGCTTACGGTGCGATTGGATTCACTCCAGGCGGTACGCTTTCAACAACCAATTATGCTTTGGCGGGCACACAAGTACTTACAATTCTAAACGCTCCTACTTCTGCAGCTATCAATTTACGGATAGGCAACGCTAATAAAGTAATTATTGACTCATCGGGTAACGTAGGAATAGGAACTAGCGGATCGTTAGCTACGCTATTAGCTGTCGGGGGCACTACTGGTAACTTTACGGTTGCTAGCACTGGTGCTGTAACTTCTGTTAGCACCCTTCAGGGTACAGTGCTCAATGCTACCACAGGCTTCCAGGTAGCTGGTGGGGCTACCACAGGCAATTATCTACGTGGTAATGGCACAAATTTTGTCAGCGCTGCAATACAGGCAGGTGATATACCAGATTTAGGTGCAAGTTACATTAAGAATCAAACCGGCTTACAATCATCTTCTAACTTCCGAATTTCAGGAATAGGCATCGCAGATACAGCCCTATTGGCTGGCTATACATCTGTGACGGGTGGAGTTGCGGCCTTCAATGGCAATGTGGGGATTGGAACTAGCAGCCCTAATATTGGTGCTTCAAGCGGTAACTTCAGAGTATTGACTGTAGCCGGTCAAGCAACAAGTGGAGGTGGTGTGCTTGAGCTATCAAATAGTGCCAATACAGCTTCGGCTGGTCAAAGCCTGGGCAGTATTCGCGGCTACAATGGGAGCACTTTAGTGGCAAACATAGGAATACAAAATGCTGGTACAGATTCTGGCGTACTCTTATTCAGTACCGCACCAGTTGGCGGGGGAGTAACAGAGCGCGCCAGAATTACAGCAAATGGTGATCTTGGACTAGGCACTAGTTCTCCTTCGGCCAAATTACATGTGTCCCAAGTAAATACCGGCGTTACACCAGCGAACCTCCGTGGCATCCAAATTTCAACAGATAATGCTGAAACTAGTGCATCTACAGCTAACGAAGTAACAGGGCTTTATAACATAACTCGAATCACGGCTACAAATAATCAAAACAACACTAGCAGCACCGGTGTAAGCTCATATATCGCCGATGTTCGAACAGTTGCTGGAGCTACCGGTACTATCTCTAATGTGCAGGGAATTAACGTACTTAACCTTATTAATGCTGGCGATACCGTTCTGACAAACGTACATGGACTAAAAGTGGTAGCCGCAACCAATACTGGCGCTGGTAGTATCACAAAATTATCTGGCATATCTGTGGCTGATCAATCTGCTGGTACAAACAATACTAACTTGTTATTGGGCACTACCACCATTCCAACGGGGAACTATTCGATATACAACAGCTCAGCCTATAATAACTACTTTGCTGGCAATGTTGGTATCGGCACATCCACACCCGACACTAAGTTGGATATAGCTGGGTCGAGTCTAAATTCTACAAGTAGTGTTAACCACTACCGTAATGTCGTTAGCTATTCAGCAAGTGGCGCTGTTACCGGTACCATGAAGATTGCCTTGCCTAAGACGTGGAGTAGCACAATGATGACGGCTAACATTCGCGGTTATGACTACTCCGCCAATGCTGAATGGGAGGTTATTATTAGTGGATATAACTATTCGGGCACTCCAGCTTGGCTTAACTACTCAGCTCAAATAAAAGGCTCAGCCCCATTCACGCAGGTACGCCTAGCCCATGACGGCACCAATAACGTCATCTTGCTGGGTACAACCACAACTGCCTGGTCATACCCGAAGGTCGAAGTTACTGACTTCATTGCCACTTTCGGTAGTATCACCGGATGGGGTAGCGGCTGGTCTATTGCACCAATCACCGTCGAAACGGGAATCACAAATATTGTCACGCCAACTATTCCTACTTACATCAACTCAAGCGGCAACTATGGTATAGGTACTACATCTCCCGGTCAGCGTTTGGATGTACAGGGCGGCAATATTAATACTTCGGGGGCACTTATGACAGGCGGTGCAACAAGATTATCTTCAACCGGTGTCTTGTCTAACATCACTGGCTACACCCAAACCAGTGGTAGTGCTACCTTTAACCAGAGCGCAACAGACATACTGACCGTAACATCTGGCGCTACCGCTCCTACTACAGATATGGTTGTCATTGATAGTAGCGGCGCTGCTACAGCCACCGCAAGTGTCAACAACCTCAACCTTAAATTCAAAGGCTCTACAACAACTGCTGTAGAAAATGGTTCACTTAGGGTAGACCTAACACCTGGTACCTTTGCGGGATCTACCACCAACGGTTTACGTGTCGCCTTGACTGCGGCCCCTGCTGCCAGTACCACCAGTAACGGATTTAAGCTAGATGCCGTTACAACTGGTGGAGCAGGTACCTACAACGGCTTACTACTAAACGGTCTTGGCACATTAGGGGCGGGGACAGAAACAGCCATAAACGTCCAAAGCAACTGGGACTCAGTATTAACAGTCGGCGCGAACAGCATCCTTAATGGCAGCGGCATATTACAGTCAGCCGGACTAAGTGGTACATACTCAAATGCACTAACCTTTAGCAATGCATCTAACTCATTCACCGGAGTTGGTACGGGGCTAACTGCTCTAAATGGTAGTAACATTTCTAGCGGTACTGTGGCAGTTGGTGTTGGCGGCACGGGCATTGTCACAACCACTGCTTACGGGCTTCTAACAGGTGGCACAACTGCAACCGGAGCCTTCCAGAACGCTGGAACTGGTAGCACTGGAAATATCCTAAAGAGTAATGGTGCTGCAGCCTTACCTACGTGGGTAACCAATACCCAAGCCAATGTCTGTAGCGACTGTGTGCAGTTGCAAAGTTCTACACCTGGCACACCGCAGACAGGTAACTTTAATATATCGGGTACGGGCATTATTGGTGCAGCTTTGGGAGTAGGTGGTGCTCCATCAGATACGTTTAGCGTAACCACGCCGTCCTTAGCAACTGATATAACTCTTGGTTTACGAACTGCAACCGCAGGCGGAGCTTCCACGCGCAGTATCTTCACTCAAGGGGCGGCCACAGGTGCACTTACATTGGCGGTGGATCAAGGACAAAACGGTTCCACGCGCGCCCTTATAGTAAATGTTGGTGCTGCAACTAATGCGCTTTATGTAAACGCAAGTGGCAACGTTGGACTTGGTACAGCTACTCCTACTACTTTTAAACTGGAAGTGGCCGGTAACATTGGTCCTGAAGCAGATAACACGCGTGACCTTGGCTCTACCGGCCGACGATTTTTAAATGTTTTTGCCTCGAACTTAGATACAGTCAGCGCTGGGACTATTAGTCTAGGCAACACCAATGCCAGCACAATAAACATTGCTGCCAATAACGCCACACACGCTATTCACATAGGTGATGGTGCCACAGGTGTAAATTCCACTACTATTGGCACAACTAACTCCACTAGTACAACTAACATTCAGGGTGGTACAGGAGCTTCGGCAGTAACTATTCAGTCAGGTGCGGCGGGCACTTTAAGCGTCGGCGCCAATGCTGTGGCTAATACTATCCAAATTGGTACTGTTACGACCAACACTGGCAATACCCAGGCGATTAACATCGGTAATATTAATGTTGCTGGCACTACCAACGTGACTATCGGTTCAGGAGCTTCAGCAACCGCAGGCACCACGACCTTGCAGTCCAAGGGCACCCTCGCTTTGGGCAACGCCATCAGTCCGACCGTCAATATCCAGTCCGCATCAGCCGGAGCTATTAACGTTGGTAACAACGCCGTGGCTAACACTATTCAGGTTGGGATTAACGGCACCAACACCGGTAACACCCAAACTATCAATATTGGCAACCAGGCGTCAGCTGGCACTACCAACGTGACTATCGGTGCGTTTACCGGTGCGACTGCTGGCAATACTACTGTTCAGGCGTTCGGCACGCTAGGCTTACAGACGGCCGCTTCGGGAACTATCAACATTGGTACTAACGCGGTAACAGGCAAGACTGTCAATGTGGGCTCTATCGGTTCAACAGCCAACACTACATCCATATTAGTCGGTACCAGCACCGGTGCAGCTCAGACTGTCCAAATAGGCGGTACAGGGCTCAGTAGTGGTTCAAATGCTAGCACAACTGTGGCTGTACAGGGTGGTGCTACAAACTTAAGCGTGGCCAATGGCGGCGCGACAATACAGAACTTCACCACGGCAGGATCCGCCACTGCTTTCCAAGTCCAGAATGCTGGTGGCGCACCAGTCTTCTTGGTAGATACCACCACCACAAACCTTATTACCAACCCTGGCTTTGAAGTCAATACTACCGGTTGGTCTGGTTCGGGAACGGGCGCTAGTATCGCCCAGAACCTCACAGCGAGCAAAGTTTACTTTGGACTATCGAGTCTTCGTATAAATACTGCAAGTAGCGGCACCACTACGGCAACAGTTAATGGCTTTACCTCCACACTTACTGCTGGTACCTACACCTTTAGCTTCTACGCTATGGCAGATAACGCCATTACCCTGGGCTCGACGGTGACCTTTACCGGAGGTGGCGGTACATGTACGCTCAACAATACTTCCATACTCACAACCGGTTATCAGCGCTATAGCTGTACGGTGACAACGTCAGGAACGACTACTGCAATTAGCTTCACAACGGCCACAAACAGTGCCGTTGGCTATATTGACTCGGTACAGCTGACACTTAGCCCATCGGTAACACCATACAAGATAGGTGCTGTTCAATTAAGAGGTGTTGTAACAAACCCAACATCATTCCAGTCTACTTCTAACTCCACCACCGCATTTCAGATCCAGAATGCCTCGGGCACTTCCAACCTGTTTGTAGCCGACACTCTTAATAACCGTATTGGAATTGGTACATCCGCACCCGCCTATAGCTTGGATGTAGTCGGGGATATTAATTCTTCAACTGGCTTAAGAGTGGGTGGCAACCTGGTCTGTACTAGCGTTGGCTGTACATCATCATCAAATCTTCAAGACGCCTACAATGCTTCTACTGGCAGCACTACACCAGAAATTATTCTAAACAACGGAGGCACAAGCAGGGGAGTCGATATCCAAAATGATAACTCCAGTCCTGTTACCGGCTCACTCTTTGCAGTTCGTTCCAATACGGCTAGCGGACTCGGTTCAGCGCTCTTTAGCGTAGACAACACCGGTACATCACTATTTAACCAAGCTAGCACCAACGACATCGCCCAGTTTGGTAACGGTGGCATAACCAAGCTCAAAGTCGATACAAGTGGCAATATTCTTGGGGCAAACGCTGCTGGTAGCACCGGCACAACCACTGGTACAGGTGCTAGCACGACTACTTTAGTACTAACAACAGATGCCTTTAACGTAAACGACGTTGTCTTTATAGATAATGCCGGCCAGGATTACTACACTCGTATTACGGCCGATCCAGGTACGGGTTCATATACGGTGTCGCCAGCCATAACTTTTGAAACTGGACGTACCGTTACTAAATACACCATCCAAAATATTGGAGCTACAGCCACAGACTACAGCACGCAAAGCAATCGCCTGTTCCAGGGTTACTTCCTGGGTGGCGTCGTAACAGGGGCGGGAAGTACTACGTATAGCGATGGCATGATTAGCAGCTCAGTCGATCTGGTTGCCCGACGCACCACAGATTCCACCAACGCTTTTGCCGTCCAAAGTGCTGCCGGTACAAATCTGGTGAGCGTAGATAGCACTAACCTGGCAGTAGTGCTTGGCACCAATGTTAATCTAAAGCCTGTTGGTTCACCTGACGAGTCGGCTCGCACGTCTAATATTGCTTCGTATTCAGTCAGTGCCAACAATACAGATATTGTCAGGGATGGTTCCGGCTTCCCAGTGGTGGCTTACTATGAGGTTGGTAGAAATTACTTAGTATTAATTCACTGTAACGACGTCAACTGCGCCGGCGGAAATGAAAATACAAATACGGTAGATAGTACAAGTGATGTGGGTTATGGTCTAAGTATGGTTCTAGATGGTTCTGGCTTCCCAGTAATTACGTATTATGACTCAACCAATCTAGATCTTAAAATCGTTCATTGTAATGATGCTAACTGCGCTGGCGGCAATGAAACTACAAATATTATCTATTCTTCTATTACTTCTCTGGGTAGCGCTGGCACCTCGCTAAAACTTGATGGAAGCGGTAAGCCGATGATTGCCTTTTCGCGCGGAAGCAATCAGCTTAATTATATGCATTGCGATGACGTCAACTGTGCTGGGACAGAATCTACTTCTGTTCTAGATACACAGGCTGGTTACTGGCCTTCAATGAGACTGGATTCGTCAGGCTTCCCAGTGATTAGTTATTATGACGGCTCTGGTGACGATCTGGAACTTGTTCACTGTAATGACGCTGATTGTTTAGGCGGTAACGAAAACATGAACACGGTCGATAGTACTGGAGACGTGGGCTCATATAGCTCTCTTGCACTTGACGCTTCCGGCTTCCCAGTAATTGCATATACTGATGCCACTAACTCTCGCGGTAAGTTGACTCACTGTAACGACGTCAACTGTGCTGGTGCCAACGAAACAACCAACAATATAAATGCCTCATCCATGACCAGCTTGGACATGGAGCTTGATGGCAGCGGCTTCCCAGTAATGGCGGCTAAAAACGGTTTCAATCCTACCCTTGTCCACTGTAACGACGTCAACTGTGCTGGTGCCAACGAAACAACCAATAGTCTGGATAGTACATTTGGACTTAACCCTAACTTTTATGCTCTTACGCTGGATGGCAGCGGCTTCCCAATAGTGTCAATTGGTGAAGACTATACCGGCTTAAAGGTAAACCACTGTAGCGATGCTAACTGCGCTACCGGCAATTTAAATAGCATAGTAACTGGTAAGCGTAATATGGGCGAAGGCAATGGTTATACAAGGATGGTATTAGACTCCTCCGGGTTCCCAGTATTTGCGTATTACGAGTTTTCTGGCAAAGATTTAGTAGTGGTGCACTGTAATGACACGCAATGTGCCGGTGCCAACGAAAATGAGAATATTGTTGACAGTACCGGAGATGTCGGTAATTATCTTTCACTTCAGCTTGATTCTTCCGGCTTCCCAGTTATCAGTTACTACGGGGCTACCAGTAGTGACCTCAAACTAGCCCACTGTAACGACGTTAACTGTGCAGGCGGAAATGAAAACGTTAATATTGTTGATAGTGCCGTAAACGGGGGTCAATTTACCTCTTTGCTTCTGGATTCCTCTGGCTTCCCGGTAATTAGTTATTACGATATTTCCAATAGTTCTTTGAAGCTAGCTCACTGCAATGACGTCAACTGCGCAGGTAGTAACGAGACCCTAAATACTGTAGACAACACCGCACAAGATGGTGTGCGGACAGACTTGGCGCTAGACAGCTCTGGTTTTCCTGTGATTTTCTACAATGAGTCAAGCGTAGGCATGAAACTTACGCACTGCAATGACGTCAACTGCGCCGGAGCTAACGAGACTACAAACACAATTGAGGCCAATAGCAGCAACGGCTACCAGCTATCATTACGGCTTGATTCTTCCGGTTTCCCAGTTGTTAGTTATAGTGCGGGCTCGGGTAGCGTATTCACCAGGGTTGTGCATTGTGATGATGTTAACTGTGTCGCAGCGGGTAATTCTAGTGCAACACTTACGTCTAGCACTGGGGGCTCGAACAATCAGCTAGTATTAGACGCTTCTGGCTACCCCGTAGTTATTGATGGCGCAAAGCTATATCGCTGCAGTGATGCTAGTTGCTCGACCTTCACTACCGCTACTATTCTCTCCGGCGGTGAGGGTAGTATTTCCAGCGGACTTGTACTAGATAGTAATAACCTTCCAAAAATAGCAGTTGCAGCAGTTAATACATATGTAATTAACTGTGTGACTACTGATTGTATTGCTACCTTAATTGCTACCGGTGGCTCCAGTCTAGGCAGTGCTTCTAACTACTTTAACGAGATCTACGCCTTTAGGTTTTATGGACGTAACTCGATTATCTCTTCCTTCGACGTCGCCGAAAATTACAATACGACAGATAGTTCAATAAGTGAAGGCGATATTGTCAGCGTGGACGTAAACCAGACGTTGAGTAACGGCCAGCCAGATGCCGAGCGGTTTGTATCCAAAACCAGCAAACGATACCAGAGTAGTGCCATCGGCGCGGTCTCTACCAAACCAGGTCTACTGCTGGCCGACTGGAGCAAAAAGGCGACAGGTAATGAACGAGCAGTGGCTCTAGTAGGGCGTGTACCGGTAAAGGTAAACAACCAGAATGGCGAAATTGTACCTGGTGACCCAATTACAACCTCCGATACACCAGGAGTAGGTATGAAAGCTAAGGCTGCCGGCCGTATCATTGGCTACGCTATGGAAGGTTTTGGCGGCGACAAGAGCGGTAAGATACTGGTGTTTATCAACCCTAGCTACTATGTGCCACAGAACGCCGATGGCTTAGCCGGTAGTGCTCTCTTTAGCGAGCTAAACATCAGTGACAATACCTTGATAGGTGGCAAGCTGGAAGTTGCCGGTAATATACAGTTCGGTGGTCACTTATTGTCTAAGGCTAGCAATGCGCCAAAGGTTGAAAAAGCAGTAGCTGCCGGCCAAGACGCTGAAATTACTCTGGATGGTACTGACACCGCCGGTACGATAACCATCAAAGTTAAGGCGCATGCCACCACCGGCGATACACCACCGGAGGTGTTAGTGGCTGGTGACTTGACGACCCTGACTTTCCACACACCGTTTGAGCTGACACCCCGTGTCATCATCACCGCCACCAACGACCAAGCGGTCGGGCTGCCTGTATACGTCACTAAGACCAAGGACGGTTTCAAGCTGGTCATCAAGACTGCAGCCACTGATGGGGCAGAATATACTTTTGACTACTTCGTAATCGGCTCCGCCACCAAACAAGCAGCCACAACCCCATCCACGACGACCACCACAGCGCCACCCACCACCCCCTAACCCCGAAGAGCCCGCTGAGTACCTATAAGTATCCAAGAATCATGCCTATTCTTAGCTATCGCTAAGAATAGGAATTGCTATAACAGATGAGAGAATCGTTTTTTGAGGGCTGCCTCATTGTTAATATGAGCCGTCACAAAGTAAGTAATATATGTATCAATACTATGTGAAACTGCCAAGACGTTAACGGCTTCTTCGCATGGGAAAGGGTGTATCCACACACTGCGCTGGAGCTGCTGACATCCCAGTTGACGTAACCTGAAAGCAAATTGATCACGCTCAGCTTTATACTTTTCTGGAATGTCATAGATAATCAACCGCCACTGTTTGTCCCACTTAGCCGGTCCGGCTATGGTCACAGCATCTAAATCAGCTAGCTCTAGCCGTCTACGAGCCTTCTTAGTGATAGCTAAACCATGCTGATAATCTTCGGTCACGAGTCCTTTGCGTCGCATATATCCCAAGAGACGGTTCATTTCCCGGGCAGCGGCGCGTTCATCTAGCTTGGCAAAATACTTTTTGAGTGGCTTATCGAAGAGTTGGATAGCATTAGGGGCAAGTAGGGCGGTAGCCGTTAGGCTACTTATGGCAAACAGCCGCAATAGCCCATCAACCACCGGGCTAAGATCCGTCCTCCTCGGCATAATTTCTATTTTACGCTATAGCAGATAATAGAAACAAAAGCGCAATTGGCACACTTTGAGACATGTGGAGCGGGTATAAAGTAGGGCAGGCGAGGGTTCAGAACTGAATGTCGCACAATACAGGAAGTGCTGGATTGGTCTGTGATTGATCTGAGCCCTGGTGGAAATTGCTACGGCGAAAGATAATACTAAAGAGCTAGTACTAAAAGGCTAGTTATGTGAAAAGGTATGTGTACTGGTTTTCACGCGGAATTGCTATACTGTTATTTATCAAGAGAGGGTAAGACAAAGAGTGGCACACACTATTGCGATATTGAACCAGAAGGGCGGAGTGGGAAAGACTACGACTGCCATAAACCTGGCCGCCTATCTGGCAAAAGCCGGTAAATCAGTATTAATAGTAGATTTTGACCCCCAAGGTAACGCCACCAGTGGTTTAGGGGTGGATAAGATGCAATTGGACGCCACCGTCTACGACGTTCTTTTTCAAAATGCCAAAACCAGCAGTGTTATTAAAGAAACTAACTTGCCTAACGTCTTTATATTGCCAGCTAATCCGAACTTAGCAGCGGCAGAGGTAGAATTAGCCTCGCTAGATAGCCGTGAAAGCCAGCTTAAACAAGCATTACAAGCTACGACTTATGATTTTATCCTGATAGATTGCCCGCCGGCGCTTGGTTTACTGACAGTTAACGCATTAACCGCCGCCAATTACGTTCTTATCCCAGTTCAAGCCGAATATTACGCCCTGGAAGGTCTTAGTCAGTTATTGAGCGTAATTCAGCGTATTAGACAGGGGTCGAACCCAGAGTTAGAGCTGTTAGGTGTAGTGCTAACCATGTATGATTCGCGCACTAGTTTGTCAGATCAGGTAAAGGCCGAAGTAGCCAAGCACTTTGGTGATAAAGTCTTTTCAACTGTGGTGCCGCGTAATGTAAGACTGGCCGAAGCACCAAGTTACGGCAAATCGATTCTGGAACACGACAAATGGAGCAAGGGTGCCCGTGCTTATAAACAACTAGCCAAGGAGGTCATGAGCAATGTCCGCTAAAAACACAGGGCTTGGTAGAGGTTTCGATACATTACTGCCGACCGACTTTGACCCATCAGTTTTACTGGATAAGAATGAGCAAGTCCACAAATTAACAATTGCCGCTCTGTCGCCAAATATTGACCAGCCACGCAAGACGTTTGACGATGAAGCACTGCAAGAGCTAGCCGAGTCCATAAAGCGGCACGGTATACTGCAGCCTCTGGTGGTGCAACCATTAGAAGCGGGGAAGTACGAGATTATTGCTGGGGAACGTCGCTTTCGGGCCGCCCAAAAGGCTGGCCTTAAGACAGTCCCGGCCATAGTCCGTAGCGCCAAAGCTCAGGAAAGACTAGAGATTGCCTTAATTGAAAACGTCCAGCGGGTGGACCTGTCACCTCTGGAACAAGCCGTTTCAATAGTAAAACTGCACGAACAATTTAACCTGCCTTATGCGGAGGTCGCTCAAAGACTTGGTAAAGCCGAAACAACCGTCAGCAACATCATCCGCTTACTTCAGCTACCGGTCGAAGCCCAAGAAGCTTTACGAGAGGGGCGCATTACCGAAGGTCATGCGCGTGCAATTTTGGCTCTCAAAGATAAGCCAGAGCAGCAAAAGCGACTACTTGAACTGATTGAAGGCCAAGCTTGGTCAGTTCGCGAAGCCGAACGCTACGTCACAGCAATAAAACAGGGTGCCAAAACGCCCCAAAAAGCTTCCGAAAAAGTCCAGACCACCACACCTGAAACCGAAAAACTCAGCAGCTGGCTCAAAACACCCGTGGCCGTGCGGCGTACTGCCAAAGGCGGTAAGCTGGAAATCAAATTCAAATCAGATGCGGATCTAGAACGAATTATCAAACGCCTGACGGAGTCGTAGGATAGGTTATTGATGGCGGCGGTTCTGCATGGTCGTGTCTGCGTTTGCGTGCCAGCAGCCACAAGCCAAGCCCTATTGCCGCGATAATTATTGGGATCAGCCATAGCCAAGCACTCCTATGCTCGGTCTTTGTTGATGATTGTTCTGAGGTTTCTTGTGATGGCTGATCAATATTAGCTGATGGGCCAGTCTCAGTTGGTGTTGATCCAGATTCTGTCACTGTTTCTGTGTCGGCATCGCTTGAGGTTGTCGTAGCTGAGCCACTGGCTTTCTTTGTGGTTACAGCTGAAGACGAGCTTGAAGACGTGCTACTAACAACTGGGTTACAAGAGCTAGGATTAAAGCTCCACCCAGTGTTATTACCAGCATCTGTACTGCTACAGGCAGTCAGTGTAGCTCCATTCATATTCTTACTGTCTACTACACTAAGATAGCTCAATGATCGTGCACCCTGAGAGTCTATTTGCCATTGGCTACCAGGTGAAGCCGACACTAACGAAAGCAACTGACCAGAGGCTCCACTAAGAGTTAAGGCTCCCTGGACGGTTTCGGTGACCCCGACGGGGAAGGTAAGAATACCGGGAGTAGTCTTTGTGAGATTAAGGAATGTAATAGCACCGAATAGAGTTTGGTCGGTACCGTCTAGGACTACTGTGCCCGCATTAGGATTAAAAGTAGCAGAATTACTAAAGCTTCCAGCTACGGTCATAGTGCCGGTAGGTGCGGTGAAGACCGCACCATTCTGCAGCGTTAAAGTGTTGTTGATGTCAACTACAGCGTAGCTACTCAAGTCTAAAGTAGCCCCATCGACAGTGAAGTTATTTCCAATTACTAAACCGTTAAATCCGGAAAGTACTCCTGTCGATTCCATAGCTAAACCTTTGGGTGTGAATATCAGGGTTCCTGATCCCGACAGGGTTCCATAAAGGAATACGCCACCACTGCCGGTTGATGCCGTGGGGTTACTGCCTAAGGGCAAGCTGCAGCCGCTATTTATTGTCAAATTTGCAG
>CAZSHK010000008.1:10442-27911 GCA_964606965.1 uncultured Candidatus Saccharibacteria bacterium | reverse complement strand
ACGTCAGGCACTGCGTGCCGAAAAACTAAACGACCCTGAGCGCAGAGTAGACTGGGCAGTTGCCCAAGAGGCAGCCCGGGTAGAAGCATTTCGTCCATTGTTCTGGCAACGCGTTGCTGAATGGACCAATCACAACTTAACCGAGGCTAGTAATAACGGTCAGAATCTGAGCCTGGAGCAAGCCCAAAAACAGGCCCGTGAGCGAACAATGCATGATCTGCTACCTTATTACTTAGGCCTCCACGAAGTTGGTGACTATGAAAGACTAAGCAAACAGCGCAAAGAGCAGTTCGCCTCATTATTTGGTTTCAGCACCCCCCGTCGTCCTGCCGAAGCCCCCAGTTCAGGGTATACTCAATTCTAGATAACTTTAGGGTTAGAGTATGGAGAAGATGTTAGCGATGCTAAGTGGTACGACTAAACCCTTTAGTGGGCATGGTCGTAGTCTGGGCTATGCCACTGCCAATATTGAAACCACTACGTCACTTAAAGACGGTGTCTATTTTGGCTATGTCGACTTAGCCCGTTATAAACAGCAGCCATCATTAATTTTTATTGGCAAGCCCGAAACCATGGGGGACAGCAAACATCGTCTTGAGGCTCACCTTTTAGATATTGCCGATAAGGACTACTATGGGCAGATGCTTGGAGTAAAGGTGCATCATTTTCATCGCCCCAACCAAAAATTTAACTCAATCGATGAGCTAAAAGCGGCCATGCAAACTGACGAAGCCGCCGGCCGCAAGTGGTTCAAGGATCAGATCTAATGTTTACTGGCATTATTACCGACACATCACAAGTCCTTAAGACTGAAAAAAATGCTCAAGGTCTGGCTCTAACCTTAGCTCGGCCCAAAACCTGGACTGACCTGCAAATAGGCGAGTCAATAAATACCGACGGCGTTTGCCTGACAGTAGAAACAATTAAGGATACAGACTACAGCTGTCAGCTAGTTCCAGAAACGCTGGCCAAGACTACATTTGGTAAAGAAGTTCCAGCGTCAGTTAATTTAGAGCGTTCCATGCGGGCCGGTGGTCGCCTTGGTGGACATTTTGTGCAAGGCCATGTTGATACAGTCGGTAAAGTTGAGGCTCTCATAAAATCTGGTGGTGAAGTTCGTCTGACTATAGCCTTAGGTTCTAAGTACAGTAATATGGTAGTAGATAAGGGTGCCGTTACTATTAACGGCGTGTCCTTAACAGTTGCGTCCTGTACCAACAGTAACTTTAGCGTCGCTCTAGTGCCGTATACCCTTAGTCATACAACTTTGTCTAATCTTGAAATGGGTAGTCTAGTTAACTTAGAGTTCGATATACTTGGCAAATACGTAAATAAGATTATGGAATCCCATGCAAACCGCTCAAACCGCTGACTTTACGTCTTTTAATGCCCGCGACTGGCAGGTTGGGATTGTGGTTGCAAAGTTCAACCGCAATATCACAGACAGCTTGCTTGACAGTACGCTTAAGCGCGCTAAAGACTATCAGCTACACCCTGAACAAATAGACGTCTTTACAGTAGCTGGTTGCGTGGAGATACCCTTAGTCTTGCAGCAACTAGCACGAACCAGAAAATACGACGCACTGGTGGCGCTGGGTTGCGTGGTGCAAGGCGAAACACCGCACTTTGATTATGTCTGCAAGTTTGTGACCGAAGGCGTGTTGCGGGTGCAACTAGAAGAGCAAATACCGGTTGGATTTGGTATTTTGACATCCAGTAGTGTTGCCCAGGCCCAGGCTCGAGCTCAGCTAGGGGACCAATTCCTGGATGCCGCCCTACAACAAGCTAAGATAATCAAGCAACTCAGCAAAAAATAATCTATCTCGCTTGTGTCTTTACTAAGTACTCTGTACTCGGTACTCTGTACTATATATGGCTACATACAAAGTCCTGCAGGATATTGAGGCTGAAGACAAGTTATTAGGCCCGTTGACACTAAAGCAGTTCATCTTTGCCGCCGTTGCCGCTATTTGTTTGTACTTGAGTTTTTTTTCAATTACTAAGCACCTTCAGTTTTTGCTGATTGTCTTTTTGCCAATAGCACTGATTGCCGGTTTTTTGGCCTGGCCGTGGAGTCGTGACCAACCGACCGAAGTATGGTTGCTGGCTAAGATTCGTTTTTTCTTGAAACCACGGCGGCGTATATGGGATCAAGACGGCATACAGGAACTGGTGTCTATAACTGTACCTAAAAAACTTGACCCACATTTAACAAATAACTTGTCGCAGACAGAAGTAAATAGCCGCCTACAAGCCTTAGCCAACACTATCGATAGTCGCGGCTGGGCCATTAAAAATATAAACGTTAATTTATCAACCAGTCCGTCTTATATTATGGCGGACCCCACCAGCGACCGTCTGGTAGATGTTTCTGTACTGCCTAAAGAGGTCCCTGCTTTGGATATTACGGACACCGATGATATATTTGAAAATTCTACAGCTGCACATTTTGACCAGATGATCGGAACCTCCACAACCGAACATCGTGAGCAGCTTGTTAAGAAGCTTAAAACGAGCCCGGTTGAGCAGCCTAAAACGGCGCTGTCGACACCAGACATATGGTTTGGCCAGCCAGATCGATCCCTCGTTCCTGGTGCCAATCAAAGTCAATCGTCTAGCCAGCAGGATGAGCAGGCCATCTTATCGCAGTTACATCCCGATCCTAATCCGCAAGCTGCTTTTGGCCACATGAAAGTCATCGATCCGGCCGGAGCTATACAGCCAACGACCCCCCCAACACCAGATCCAGTTATACAGCAGCTGGCAATTAACGATGATCTGAATATTTCTACGATTGCCCGTCAGGCCCATAAAAACCGTCAAGAACCACCCGAGGACGAGGTCGAAGTTCGTTTACGCTAACAAATAAAAATCAAAGATCAAATAACAAAAATCAGAAAAACAGCAAGCAGTAAAAATCAAACTTTTGGCTTGTCAACTTTGTTGGCAATCGTTTGCATGATTAAACAAATTTCATGGTTCTCAGCCCACAACATTTGCAACTCTGTCTTTTTTGCTGGATAAGCTGTTCTTAGCATACGCAGCCAATGCTTCGTCTCTTGGGCTTCTTTTTTGGCAATAAAAATTTTGTTGCGAAAATCTTTTTTTAAACTTGCATTATTGGCCTCTAGATAATTAGCACCTATAGAGGTTGCTGAACGTACTAACTGATTAATTAGAGGGTTGACCAAGCTGTTTTGGGGTATGGATTGACAAAGGGATATAACATCCTCGCCGAATTTTTCTAATCTCTCTTCTAGATCAAAATAGGTTTGAAAGCTTGGTGCTTGAGAATTCGCCCTCATAGCCAAATAATATCAACCTGTTTCATATTAACCATGACCTCTTTGTGCTACTGCGGTTATTCCACTATACTTAATGAATGTCCGAACCCTCTTAAAGGGTGGGAAAGTGCATGCAAATATTACCCAAAGCTAACAGACTGAATGTTTGGAATTTGATGTTTAATTTTTCTTTGATTTTTGATGTTTGGAATTTGATGTTTGCAAGGAGTAGTCGTGCCACCATCTGAAAACCAACAACCCAGTGCACCACCGCCGGTTGACTATCGGGCGGCTCAACAGCCAGCCATGCCCATGCAAGGTCAGCCGCTGCCTGTTGGCAACCCAAATACGGTTATCGGTAGCGGTGGTCCACCAGGTGCCGTTCCTGCGGCGCCGATAATGCCGGTTAATCAGAACAGCACTCAGAATGCCTTGCAGGTAGCAGAAGTCCGTGATGGGATTGTGATTATGAATGATGGTTCGTTCCGCTCTGTAATAATGGTCAAGAGTATTAACTTTGATCTTATGAGCCCCCAGGAGCGGGAAGCGGTGGAGTATAGCTACCAGGGATTCTTAAACTCACTCTACTTCCCGGTGCAAATTTTTATTCGTTCACAAAAGGTGGACTTACTGCCGTATCTTAATAAGCTAGATAAAATCCGGTCCGAACATGACAATATGCTGCTGGCTGTGCTAATGCAGGACTACATAACTTTTATTGACAACTTAGCCGCCCAGACTAATATTATGGATAAACGTTTCTATCTGGTTATACCGTACTTTCCAGTACTTGATGCCCAGCGAGCTCTGACCGCAAGTAAGCATTTATTCACTGGTGTGTTTGGGCTCTTCAATAACAAGCAGCAGCATGTTGTGATCAACGAACCTGATCTTGTCAAAGCCAAGGATGAGCTACGAAATAGGGTGCAGTCTGTTCTTAGCGGTTTACTTCAATCTGGTATCCAAGGATTGCCTCTAGACACCCAGGAATTAATTGAACTTTACTACGATACCTACAATCCAGATACAGCCACCCGCCAACAGCTCAAGAATTTTGATGACCTAGAGGCTCCGGTTGTGATCAAGGGTGAGGGTAGTGCACCTCAACCAAATCTGGACAGGGAATTAACCCAATGAGACAAAGATCAAAGATTATAGATCAAAGATCAAATAAGATTCAAGGTACCAAATATCAAACGGTTTGGTTGTTGGAATTTGATCTTTTTCTGATTTTTGATGTTTGGAGTTTGATTTTTAATTCCCGGGGGCTTGTCTGATGGCTTTATTCAGAAAAAAACAGGCGCCACTTGACCCTGTATCTATTGCTCAGGCTCAACGCGTGAGAGAAGAACAAGAAGTTACGGCCGCCTTCCAAAAAGGTATTACGGCCTTGCGTGATTTTATTGCGCCAAGCTCGTTAATCTATGACAGTTCTCACTTTCAACTTGGTACCCGTTATGCCCGAACTTACTTTGTGTATGGCTATCCGCGCCAACTGTTTACCGGTTGGCTGAGTAGTATGGTCAATATTGATGAAATCATGGACCTTTCAATGTTTATATACCCGGTCGAAAGCCAGGTAGTCCTAGAAAATCTACGTAAAAAAGTAACTCAGCTAGAGGCCGGTTTACAAATTGATGCCGAGAAGGGCAGGGTGCGCGATCCCGCCAAACAGGCCGCCATTGTTGATGCCGAGGAAATGCGCGACAAATTGCAGGTTGGCGAGGAGCGCTTTTTCCGTCTAGGCTTTTATTTTACGATTTATGGCTTTTCCTTGGATGAGCTGGAATTTATAGCCCATAAAGTCGAATCCATATTAGGCCAGCAACTGGTCTACTCTAAACCCGCCACCTCTCAACAAGAACAAGGCTTCAATAGTACGGTGCCCCAGTTTACAGACCAACTACAGATACGCCGCAACATGAATACTGGAGCTTTATCAACCAGCTTTCCGTTTACTAGCGCCGATTTAACCCAAGATAATGGTGTGCTGTACGGCATTAATATGCACAACTCCGGTCTGGTAATTTTTGACCGTTTTTCTTTGGAAAACGGCAACTCCGTTGTCTTTGCTAAATCAGGTGCTGGTAAATCGTTCGCGGTTAAACTAGAAGCGCTCAGAAGTCTGATGTTTGGAACTGAGATTTTCATTATTGATCCGGAAAACGAATATGAGCGTATGGCTGAAGCCGTCGGCGGGGCTTATATACGTCTAAGCCTCAATTCATCGGTACGTGTTAACCCATTTGATCTACCTAAAGTGGTCGATACCGAAGAAGCTGACAACGCACTTCGTTCTAATTTAATAACCCTTCATGGCTTACTGCGGCTCATGATGGGTGGCGCCCAAACCCAAATGATGGGTAACTCCGCGGTGCTAACGCCTGCGCTTAGCCCAGTGGAGGAATCAGATCTTGATGCCGCCCTAATTGATACCTATGCCAAGGCCGGTATTACCAATGATCCGTTAACTCATACCGGTACACCTCCAACCATTAGTGACCTATATGACACCTTGCTACACATGGGCGGTACTGGTCCACAGTTAGCGCAACGCTTGCGTAAATACACTAGTGGTACCTTTGCTGGTATTTTCAGTCAGCAGAGCAATATTGATATCAATAACCCAATGGTTGTCTTTAATATCCGTGACTTAGAAGATGAACTGCGCCCGGTTGCCATGTATATTGTCTTGAACTACATCTGGAACAAGACCAAAAGCGATAAAAAGCGCCGTATTTTAGTGGTTGATGAAGCCTGGCAGCTTATGAAGTATGAAGATTCAGCTAACTTTTTATTCTCTCTGGCCAAACGGGCTCGTAAATACAACCTTGGCATTACCACTATTACCCAAGATGTTGAAGACTTCATGGGCAGCCGCATGGGCCGCGCTATCGTGGCTAACGCCAGCATGCAGATCTTACTAAAACAATCGCCTTCAGCCGTCGACGTGCTTAGCGATGTCTTTAAGTTAACCAGCGAGGAAAAAAAGCGTCTTAGCCAGTTCCCAATCGGGCAAGGCCTATTCTTTGCCGGCCAGAACCATGTACACATACAGATCACCGCCAGCCCAACAGAAAGTTCTTTAATTACTACCACCCCGGTGCAGATAACGCCCACAACTGAACAATACGGCCCAATAAACCAGCCACAGGGCACAATTGATCTTAATAATCGGCTAACGCCAGGTGTATAAGACGGTTTAATAAATGTCACTGACACTTGATAAAAGGCCAGATCAAGATGGCGCCGAGTATGACAACAACAAGCCCGGCTGGCGCAGACCATCACCACCGGAGGTTGCTAATCCAGACGTCAATGAAGTAGATGATACGGATTTTGAGTCCAGATTTGCAGGACCTAGCGCCAGGCCCGAAGACTTACCGCCTGGTCACCCCAGCCGAAAAGAAGCTGAAGGTGACGAAAGTGCTCAGAAAACACTGTCGCCAGATGAATTAAATGACGCCGAGACAACCGCCGAACAAGAGCCAAGCCTTTACCATCCCGATGAAAAACCGGAGGGTAAGCTAAAGGGTCTGGTTAGTGGAAAAAAGAACAAAGAGAAAAAAAGTTATAAAAAGGTATTGCTTGCTGGCGGCTGTGCTGGCGGAATAGCCATGATAGTTGCTCTTTTTGTCTTATTGACCTTCTTTAAAATACCGCACTTTTCTCAGGTTTTAACCGCCAGTGGCTACTCCCGACTTAATACTATTTTAGACGAACGAATAACCCAAAATATTTATGATGCTTCATTAGTAGAAGGTGAAGGCAGTGTGCCGGTTCAGGGACGTAGTTTATTTGATAAGTTGCGAGGTATTAACCCGGATGCCGATCTAGCTCGCTTAGGGCACGAAGGTAAGATTAAATTCCAGTTTGGTGATGAAAAAACTGGCTTTTTAAAACGTAAGCCGGCTGACTTTAAGGGGATACAATTTGGCGACAAGAACGTATCGCTTGATGGCATTACCAGCGAACTCGGTTATGGTGATAGCTATTCCAAACTGGGTAAGGTAACAGACTTCCGCAAACGGGCCCGGGTGCGCTATGAATTTATCGAACAGGCCAAATCGAACGTAACAACTGAATTTGCCACCGAAAGGAGGTATGTGCGTAGTAACGCCTTTAAAGCGATTGCCGATGCGTCAGGTTTTGATTTCAAGCGTTGGAAACAAAAAGGTAGAAATCTGATTGGCGAGGAGCCCAATAAAGCATTTGGCGACAACCTGTCTGAAGCCCGCGAGCAAGTATCTGGGGCATCGCCAACGGAAACTACGGGCTTTTCGGAAGTAGATGATGCAGTTGCCGATATTAAGAACGAAGAAAATTTTGCCAAGAATGCTGCTGAACACCCAAATATAGATCCGACAGGTAATGCATTTGTAACGGATACAATTAACGCAAAACTTGGGACTGCTAATAAAATACGAGGTGCTGCCGAGGCCGTCGGAAATGTCACCGTGCTTATGTCGGTCGCTTGTATTGTAAATAAAGGTTTAGACAGCATCCCCGACATAGAAAGACATAACGTCGAACAGGCTGAAAGGGAGGGCTTACAGCTAGCCGCAGCGGGTGCCCAAGTTATGCACGGCGATGTATCTGGTGAAGCCGCCCAAGCCGAAACACGCCGTATTGAACACGCCGAGTTATCGCCCGGTTATCAATATGACACCGGCGATATGACGCCAACTGTGCCCGAAAAATTTTCTTCCCCCAGCGTAAAAACACATTTTGATCAAAAATATATAGATCTAATACACACCTTAACTAGCCCCACAACTATTGCCACCGCCGGCGTAACAGAACTAATAAGGCAAGTGCCCGGCCTAGGAGACCTGGTCGGACTGGCCCAGGACGCAATTGATCAGAAATTTTGTGAAGCTCTGCTAAGCCCGGCCGGCATGCTTATTGCCACTGGCGGCGAGGTATTCGCCCAAGCAGCTTTTGCTTTCTTTTCGGCTGGAAGTGAACCGGCCGCTTCCGAAGGGATTGCTAAATTTGCCTCGCGTGAGTTCATAGATGAACTAGTCACGTCATTGAGCTCTACAGCTAAGGGCTTATTTAAACCTGAAAGTCTGGCGACTGTCGGTGCTTTTTCTGTACTGGATGTCGGCATGCAGTATCTGTCGCTGATGTTGGCCAACCAAACGTTTTCGGGCGGCGAAACGCAGTATAACTATTATGAACGCGCGCGTACTGGCACCACGGTTGTCCAGGACCATTCGCTGCGTATGAGTATGTATGGGCGCCCTCTTACTCCCGAGGAAGTAAAGCCAGTTGAAAATGATGCTCGTCTATCAGTCCGTCACGACTTCAATAACCAAAGTCTCTTCGCCCGCTATTTCTCTTTAAAAAATCCTTTCTCGTTAGTCAGCTCAATGGCCGTTTCTGCACCAAGCAGTCTTAGTTCGGCTGGACTTCAAGTCCAGCAAATAGGTGGCACGCTTGGAAAGCTTTTTTCTCCCAGCACCATATTTAAGCCGTTATTGGCTTTTATGGGACACAGTTACGCCGACCAGCTGGAGTCTTATAATCCGAATGATGGTATTCAAGCCTGGGGCTTCTCGCAGGACGAATTAGATAAAATCAAGTTTGACCCATCCTATAGCCTTGAGGAAAATGAAAAGATTATTTCACCCCAAGCCGATAAACTCGATGAAAAATATGGCGAGTGTTTCACGACAGCTTCACAGTACGATGCCGATAAGCTAGTTAGTGATGGTAAGTGCAGCCCGGATGCTTTGAAGCAGGATGATGTTTTCCGTTGGCGGATTTACAGAGGGCTAGACGCTTATACCGTAGAAGAATTAACCAATGGACTAACTACCCCGTGAAACGGCTCATAATATCTCTCCTGCTTATTGGTGTGCTTTTTTCTAATCTGCTGGCTGTAGTGCCAGCCTATGCTGACGAACCGGCTGAAAATTGCAGTAAAATTGATGCTGTTCTGCGCGGCACTCAATTTTATAACTGTGCAACCTCAGATACTTGTAACGCCGGCAATATCATTACTGATCTTACTGGTGAAACCAATGAAGAACGAGCTTGGAACTTCTTTAGAGGTAAGGGTTTGGACGATATGCACACGGCCGCGGTAGTTGGTAATTTTATGCAAGAATCTGGACTCAATCCGATTAGAATGGAAATTGGCGGCACCAGTCAAAACCCGGCCGATGCTGACCCTAAAGGCTGGGGGGTCGCACAGTGGACCCCAGGCTCTAAAATTGTTGGCATTGCCCAAAATCTGGGTATTACTGGTCCAATCTTTGAATTGGGCACGCAGCTCAATATTGTCTGGGCAGAGATGACGGGAATAGCCCCAACCGGCTATAAAAATGTGGTCGAACCTTTCAATGCCAAGACCACCATCGAAGAAGCGGTTAGTTTCTTTCAGAAGAATTATGAGGGTGGCGCCAACTATGAACCGCGTCTTAGATTTGCTAAAGAGGCGTTTGATAAATATAAAGGGCAAAGTACTGGTAATACCACCGGAGCTGGCGCCGCGACTGGCTGTGGTCCAAGTGCCGCCTTATCGCCTGATTGCTTAAACGCAACTGGCCCAGCTAAAATTCTCTGCGCCGCTAAGGTCTATGACCCGGTTAGCTACGAACTTTCGGGCCGGGCCGGACATCAAGGTGGGGCGGCATGGCATAAAACCTGCCCAACCATTAACGCCAGCTGCGTGCTTGATTGTAGTGGTCTTGTTAACATTGCCGTCTATGACGTTTACGGTGTTGATTTGCGCCAGAATACCTTTGCGGAAGTTTCGGATACGACAAACTGGAAGCGAATCAGTATAGCCGAACTAGGTCCAGGCGATATTGTCCAGCCAAACCCAGACCACGTCGAGATTGTTGACCACGTTCAAGGCGATATAATCTACACCTTCGGAGCTCATACTTCACACGCAGCCCAGGAAAAACAAGTGGGTCCTTCCTCGACAACCGTTAGGTCCGGTACTGTCTTTCTGCGCTACATCGGCCAAGGAGCCGAAAACTAATGACCTATAATAACGGTATGGAAAGTCCCCTAAGGAAAATACTTACACCCCTGATTTTACTAGGGTTGGTGTTTGCTGTAGGCAGTATTGGTCGCCAGCTATTACTTGGCGGCAGCCGTCCTGTTAGCCTATCGTCAGCGCCAGCTTTAAGCGGCCTGGTTGCCCAAAGTCTGACCAGTAGCGGCGATAGCCAACCGCCGCTTGCCGGTAAAGATTTTGAACTTAAAAATGAGCGTCATTTTGGTAATGACTGGGTGGTTTTGGAGATCGCCCCGCTGCAGAATAAATCAAATGCCGGCCTGGTGGTACTTCAAAAAATTAGCGGCACCTACGAAGTAGTTCTAGGACCAGGAACGTCGTTTGACAGTAGTTATCTATTAAGTGTTCCGAGTGATGTTGCTGCCTACCTAAGTGCCAAGGGGGTTACCTATGACGCCGTCAACTAGGTTTAGTTTAGTGCGCGGGTTGATATGGGCAGGAGTTGCTGTGGCAACTGTTTTTATGGCTTTATCACTTATTTCGGCATACCACACCCGGCAAGAAACAGGTGTGTTGCGAGTATCGACTACCGATAAGACCGGCAAAGCCGTCCTGTCTGCCAGCCGCGATAACTTTGGGGCTGAGATACTAGGGCTCGGTCAAGCCAATGTACGCTTAACTCCAGGTAACTATCACATATCGGCCATACTCAATGGCAAACAAACGTCTGGTACGGCGCGCATTGAACAAGGTCAGGCCAAAGATTTGAAACTGGATTTCGCAAAGAGCACACAATTGCCGTCGGTATTGGATATTAATTTTGATAACACCGAGGAGTTCATAAACAAAGGGTTGTCGCAGGCCCAAGTCAACGCCATAAAAAAGGCCATTTTTAGCTTTAAGCGTAGTGTCCAAAGCGTGATAATAGTCCGCAATAGTGTTCAGCCGGCCCCCCGCAACCCAGACGTTGACATTGGTTTTAGTGATGATTTTGTGGTGACAATAGACAACAAAAACTATAAAGCCAATATTAAGTATGATAATTTCAGCACTGTCCAGCTTAGCTTGCGTGATTCCAAAACCGGGACTGTGGTTTTTACCTCTAAATAGTTAGCCAAGCGGAATCACGTGAGTGTTTTCGGTAAAGTGTTGAACTACTACGTCAGCGTCGGTAGTTGTAATAAACGACTGATGATCTTGTAAAACTTCAGTTAGCGCTCTGCGCCGGGCGCCGTCAAGCTCACTAAAAACATCATCAAGTAATAGAATTGGCGCCATTTCACGAACCCGTTCGACTAGGTCTACCTCTAGTAGCTTAAGGGCGAGTAGTAGGGTGCGTGTTTCGCCGCGCGAGGCACTGATTTCAGCTGGCTTGTTGTTTAGAATTACGACTATGTCATCACGGTGTGGTCCGTGCGTCGTAAAGCCGCGCGCCAAATCTTGTTCAATACTCTGTTCTAATTTTTTTAGAAGCTGGCTGCTGTAATGCAGGGGGTCGCAGCTGCTTTCATAAACAAGCTTTACGCGCTGCCGTTTGTTGGCTAGTTGGCTATAGCGCCGTCCAATACTTTTATTAAAATCTGCTATTAAAACCATTCGTTTTTCAACTAATTGACCGGCTAGTTCGCTGAGGCGAATGTTCCAAGCAAATAACTGCTGGCTAGCAACGCTGTGCCCCCGCTTCAATAGGTTATTTCGTTGAGAAAGGGCACGTCGATAATGTCGCCTGAGTGTGGCGTACCCGTTGCTTGTTTGTTCCAGTAAATCATCTATAAAGTTCCTTCGTAGCTCTGGTGCACCGTGTAATAACTGTAAATGAGTAGGGTCAAACAGCACCACTGGTAATGTCCGCGCTAGCGGTAAACGCGTCAAACTATGTCCATCAATATCAAACTGCTTGGTAACACGTTCTTCTGCTACGTGTTTTATTTTTACGGTCCGGGTTTGATTTTTGGTATGGGCATCCAGCCTGGCCCAACTAGACTTGAAGGCAATAAGCTCTACGTCTTTACCGCGGTAAGTACTACCAACACAACTCACTAGAATGCCCTCCAATAGATTGGTTTTACCGCTGGCATTGGGACCGACAATAATATTTACGCCTGGATCAAACTCAAAACTATCGTCTTTATATGAGCGGAAGTGTTGCAGCCGCAGGTCACTAATCATTGTTGTTATTGTACGTTAACTTTTCAGGGGCATGATGAGATGAAGATAGTCTGGGTCTGTTACAGATTTAAGTACGCAGGGTTCAAGCTTACCGTTGAAGCAAAGACTAACTTCATCTCCGGGAATTGCCTGTAGTGCTTCTAGTAAGTAACGTGAATTTAAAGTGATGTCTCCGTCGCCCTTGACGTCAGCGTCGGCTGCTGCGCTGTTTTCGCCAAGCTGAGAAGCAATAGCCCGAATGCTAACAGTCTTATCTTCTTCGCTCACCTGTATTGTCACACTACCAGCACTCTCGCGTGCAAATAAACTAGAAACCTTCGTAATATTTGTTAATTCTGATCGTTTTAGGGTTGCGGTGGTATGGAAGCTGCTTGGAATAAGTTTTTTATAGTCCGGATAGTTGCCGTCAATAAGACGGGTAACTAACTCCACATCGCCAACATTAAAGCGAACTTGTTGGTCATCGTATAAAACATCTACAGGGTCTTCTGATTCGCTTAAAATGCGCAGTAAGTCTTGAAGAGCAGAAGCCGGCAATAATAGTGATATATTTCCATTTTCTTTACCTAGGCTTTTTTCTGCTAATCGGTAGCTGTCGGTGGCTGCCAAAAATCTTTTACCGTCACTGTTATGAATAAAAACTCCAGTTAAAACAGGACGGGCCTCGTCGTTACTAGCGGCAAACACAACCTGCTGCAAAGCGCGTTTAAGGGTGGCGCCTGGTAGGGACCATTTCTGACCCTCGCTAATGGCCGGCATGGTGGGGAACTCGTCGGCTGAAACACCGTTAATTGTTGATTGATATTTATCAGCGCTAATGTGGAGTTTGTTGTTTTCGGTTTCAAGATTAATAACGCCGGGGGGAAGGCTATTTACAAACTCTTGCATGAGCCGTGCTGGAACAGTGATTGCGCCTTCTTTGCTAAGCTTGGAACCAATTTGGTGTGTAATCGCAATGTCGAGGTTAGTAGCAGCAATGCTAAGTCTGTTTTTTACGGTTTTAATCAGAACATTGGCTAGTATTGGCAGGGTGTTACGGCTATTAGCAACTCGACTTACTGTGCTTAGTGCTTTGTTTAGGTTTTCCTGAGTGACTTGTAGTTTCATATTAATAATCCTAAATAAGTTTAGTTAGTAGCTTCTATTAAAAGGCCTGTGGAAACGGGGTATAAACCATAAAACACCCGAGAAGTTGCGAAAATAAACTGTGCAAAAAACATCGCACAAACTGTGTTAAAAATTTGTATAAGTGATCGACTTTTAAACAAGTGATGATTAGTAAAATTTACCACTGTGCACAAAGCCTGGTTTAGCCACACATCATGCACTAGTTGAACACATGTTTTACGCATACAATCGCTCCTTAATTTCAGCTATAGCTGAGCGAATATCACTATCAAAGGCGGCCTCTTTTTCAATCTTCTCCACCGAATGAATGGCGGTGGTATGATCTTTGCGACCTAGTTCACGAGCTATTTTAGGAAAACTTAAATGAAGTTCGCTACGCAACATGTACATAGCTACCTGCCTAGGCACTACAATGTCTTTATCTCGCTTAGGACCCAAAATTTCATCCATACCAATCTGGAAATGACGAGCCGTCCGTTCAATAATCTGTTTAGCGCTTAAATGTTTTGGGCGTGTCTTTGCACTACCAAGTAGACCAGTAACAATTGATAGATCGGGTTCAAGGCCGCGCATTTCGCAGAAGGCCAGTAGTTGATTAAGCGCCCCCTCAAGTTCACGTATATTGCTTTGAATGTTGGTAGCTAAATAGTCAATAACCGGTTGAGGCAGGTCGACATCATGGGTGTGTGCTTTGGATTGTAAAATAGCACAGCGAGTTTCAAAATCCGGGGCCTGCATGTCTATAGACATTCCCCACGCAAAACGACTGCGCAACCGCTCCTCCAAGGTTGGAATGTCTTTTGGTGGCTTATCGCTACTAATAATAATCTGTTTATTAGCTTGATGCAGGGCATTAAAGGTGTGAAAGAATTCCTCTTGGGTTTTATCTTTGCCAGCAATAAACTGAACATCATCAATAATAAGGACATCGGCATTCCGGTAATAGCTGGCGAAATCAGTATTTTTCTTATAGCGCACCGCATCAATGAACTCCTGGACAAACTGCTCAGTTGAAACATAAACCACGTGGGCGCCTGGTTTGTGCTGCAAAAGGGCGTTGCCAACAGCTTGGATGAGGTGTGTTTTGCCGATCCCAACGCCACCATAGATAAACAACGGGTTGTATTTGGTACCGGGATTTTGTGCGATAGCCTGACAGGCGGCATAGGCTAACTCACTGCCCGAACCAACAATAAACGTTTCGAATGTATAACGCTCGTTCAAACCTTGTCGATAGCTGTGGGTTAATGTGCTGGACCGCGATGGCTTCGTGGAAGGTGCACTAGTTTGGCCAAGGATAATACTCTCGTCAACTTTACGGGGGATGGTAGCCGAATGGATTTTATATTCTATTCTGTCTGGCTTTACATCGTTTTTGGCCAAGACATCCATAATAAGTTGGTTGAATTTGGTTTCGAGCTGATTCTTTATAAATACATTAGGTACGCCGACTACCAGTACGCCATCTTTGTTACGAAGCAAACGGGTATTTTTAAACCAGGTCACGTAACTGGCCCGTGAAACTGTTAGCTCAATTTCACCGAGCACTGCCTGCCACAAGCTATTATCCTGCATCCGTATTGATACTCCCATTGCCCTTCTTGTGGATAAAACTATACAGCAATAACTGGTGGTTTTCCACAGCCTTAAAGGAGTTTTTAGTTTTGTGCGAAAAAGCACAAGCCACAGATGAAAGTTATACACAGACAAAAACTGAATCTGTTAATGTGTGGACAATGTCTTGCGTTCCGTGGATAAAACTTTCACATTAGTGGGTAAACATTGTCAATTCTACCCAAACCTATGTACCGCCCGGCTGCTCAATAGCATAGCCGTTAACACCCCGGTCTTGTGGCGCATTACAATGTCAGCTGCCTGCGAGTCACGCTCACCGTACCGCTTGCACGACTCGCTCGATTCTCGTTGCTTCCTTATACTGCATCCATATACATGGGTTTGGGTGAAATTAAGATGTAGCCTATAATGGTGGTCTATGCCAAAAAGGACTTTTCAACCAAAAACCCGCAAGCGGGCTCGCGAACATGGCTTCATGAAGCGCATGGCCAGCCGTGCCGGCCGTAGCGTACTAAATCGTCGTCGTACTAAACAGCGCACCAAGTTGTCTGCCTAGACCCTAATCGCTAAACGCTATACCCTAATAATATGCTTCGTCGTGCTAATCGCTTTCATGGTCTCGGCAGCCTGCGCCGAGCCTATCAGCACGGCCGCAGCGTGCGCAGTTCATTATTGTCCCTAAAAGCTTTAGCCAATGAGCGCCGTACAGAATATCGTGCCGCAGTAGTTGTCAGCCGCAAAGTACACAAATCGGCTGTCGTGCGTAATCGGTTGCGCCGTCAAGTCTATGAACAGTTGCGTCTACAGAAGGGCACAATTAAGCCCTATGATTTAGTGTTTACGGTCTATGACGAACGCCTTAAAGGGCTACCAACCAACGAACTACATAGCTTAATCACTGATCTACTAAAGCAAGCGGGCGTGTTTGCCTAGCCAGCTATTATTACATCAACCCCTATACTTATGCTTTGGCGTGCAGACCCGAGACGCTATAATAGGCAAGCAATAGGATTTATATGTTTACAACCTTAATAGTTCAGCCGTTATTTAATCTTCTAGTGCTTATATATGCCATCTTGCCTGGTCATAACTTTGGCGTGGCTATTATTATCTTTACCATCATCATTCGCATGCTAATGTGGCCGCTAGTCAAAAAACAGTTGCACCAAGCCAAGGTCATGCGTCAACTCCAGCCAGAACTTAAGCGCATTAAAGCTACAACCAAAGGCAATAAGCAGCAAGAATCGCTGATGATGATGGAGCTTTACAAAGAAAAAGGCATCAATCCATTATCAAGCATCGGGGTCTTACTACTACAACTGCCTATATTAATCGGACTTTATAGTGGCCTGCACCGCATTATTAATGACCCCAACGCCATAATCACATTCTCTTATCCCATCCTGCACAACTTGCCCTGGATGAAAGAGCTGGCCGCCGACATTACTAAGTTTGACGCCACTTTCCTAGGTGTTATTGATCTAACTCGCCCAGCCCTAAATAAGGGAGGCGGAGGTGTGTATTGGCCGGCCATGTTTTTGGTAATTGGTAGTGCCATGGCGCAGTACTTCCAGAGTAAGCAACTATTACCGCAGACTAACGACCAGCGCAAACTAAAAGACATACTTAAAGATGCCGGTAAGGGCCAGCAAGCTGACCAATCTGAGGTTAACGCCGCGGTTGGTCGCAGCACCCGCTTCTTAATACCGGCCATGATCTTTATCTTGACAGTTAATTTAGCTGCGGCCCTGTCGCTGTACTGGCTAACAAGCGGCGTGGTGGCTTATCTGCAGCAGGCCAGAGTGCTGAAGCGTGACGAAACTGAGCTAGAAGCAACGGCCGATAAGAAAAGTAAGACAATTATTGAGGGTGAAATAGTTAGTAAAACTCCAAAACCAAAGGCTAAGAAGTCAAAAACCAATAGGAAAAAGAAAAAACGATGACAGATGAGGACAATCGACAATCGCACTTGGATGCATCGCAAGGCGCCGATGAGAAGCGGACTGAGACGTACCCAGCGTACGTTGAGGGAGCACCGCAGTCGGTAACGCAGCGAGGCGCCAAGAGCGGCAGCGGTGCCGGGGGCTCTGCTGACGGGCAGGCTGACGCGGTGCGTTTGTCGATGGATGAGGCTATTTTATTTGCCAAAAAATATCTAGAAGATCTGCTGTCCTTTTTTGGTTTAAATACTGATGTTTATGCCACCAGCAGCGATGATGAGGTTATTGAACTCGATGTACCCAGCACACACCTCAATGGCTTTCTGATTGGCCAGCGCGGCGAGACCATGCGCGCCCTACAATTTTTAGTCAGCAACGCCCTCAAAAGCAGTGGCCA
>CAZSHK010000008.1:0-10342 GCA_964606965.1 uncultured Candidatus Saccharibacteria bacterium | reverse complement strand
TCCACCGAGTCGACACTATTTATGTTGCTAGCCGCCAATTTCTGCAAGCTTTGGTTGTGTGAAGCTTTGAAACCATTACCGTCCACATTACCATCGGGCAAATGCATAAAAATAAGCGATAGCTTGGAGTTTGCTCGCGGATTGGCAACAGTCATAAATTCATTATCGGCTAGTTTAACGATCCTTTCTATCCAGGCATCGGTTTTTGTACTATTCATCAGGTCATAGGCAGCTTCGGAACCGCGCTCACGGCTGAGCCAATAGAATTGTCCCTCCCCGGCATCGCCAGCGGTGATATAGACTGTGCGAATACAATGTCCGGCCCGCAAACTGTGTTGTATATCGGGGTTCATAAATAACAAATCATCATCTTGATGAGCGACAATATTCATATCTACTGGCCCGTCACAGTTCGTGTTAGGTAACTCGTCAAGCGAAATCGGAAGAACTGTACTAGGTTTTTTTAGGATAACGGCCGGAGCGCTTTTTTGGGCGCCCTTATCATAGAACAAGAGCTGTTCCTTTGGCTGGCTTAGGCTGCCGGCTATCAGCACGCTTTTGTTTGGTCGTCCATAAGCTGAGATAATCTGATCAAGTGTGCAGGTTGGATAGTCTGTCAGGCTCCGATCAAATGACAACAAATATGCAAAGCTGTGGGTCGCCAGATCTGGCTGCCACTCAGTACTACTCAGTAGCGAGCGAGCCTGTGTGCAGTTTTGAAGAGGCATAACCGCCAGATTACCCTTTGCTGCTAGCTTCATTGGCACTACCCGCCAATAATCTCCCACTAGCACATCTACTTTATGTTGGGCCATAACCTGGGTGATGGTGTCATTACGATCATTGTTAGCTGTGAGGGCTGCACTTTGGACGCGGTAGGTTCGCACAAATGTTGTGAGGCCAAACGCCAGACCGATTGAGATTATGAAACCGACTGCAACGAGCTGTTGAGGCTGCCAACTTTTGCGCGCGGAACTAGCGACGGCCAGAGCTATGAAGGCTGCGAACAATGTAATGGTCAGGTAGCGTGCATCCACTGGGTAATTATGGTCTGTGGCCATGAACGCAATCAGGGCTGCCATAGACGTGAAAACTAGCAAAAGGGCTAACTTAGCACTATCATGGTGTGCTACTAGCCCACTTTTGTTATGTGCAAAGCTCTTTTTTAATATCTGCCCCATGGCCATCAGAGCAGCTAGCATTATAAGAATATTGATAACAAAACTAATACCACTCAGACCGTGCAAACGGTGCAAGGCCTGGTGGGGGATTGCGCGCACATTCTGGCTATCAAAGGCCGGGTTAGCGCCCAAATTAGTGAACAAGCCGGCTACGGCAAACAGTCCGCCTATCGCCAGGGCGTGAGCCGTATGGACGAAATTATAAGGTGTGCTGGCCTGTGCGACGACGTGGGTGGTCCGATTGAGGAGCCCGAGTGCGATAGCGGCACCGGCCGTCGCTAGGAGACTAGCCATCACCCACTTCACGCTCAGGCTGACCAGATTCCAGCCTTTCGCTAGCGCGTATACCACCAACGCCAGAAGCGCCCCGCCTAAACTGAGTGTTAAGAACAGCTTATCACTGGCAATCAGCAAGGCTAGTAGGGTAACGCCTAGCCCAAACCGCCAACTAAGTATTTTTTGGTTGCGCACAAGCAGAATCAATCCAGCAATATAGACTAGATATTCCAAGTTGCGGGTAGTCAGCATCGCCATATTGACCGGTAAGATACCACCGGCATAGGGCATAGCCGGCACCAGCAGTAGCACCGAGGCCAGGCCAAGACACAAAGTACCAAATGCCAGCGGACGGCGCTCAATCTTATATAGCAGGGCTACTAGTCCGGCTATGGTAACCAACACAGACACAACCGTAAAAGCAGCAAAGGTTTGCGACGAGTAGCCAAAAAGGCGGATCAACAGAAAGAGCGGTAATTTCAATAAGAACGTGTGTTGTCCGGGCAGCGAAGCGTTGTGAAAAGTTGAAGCGTGTTCAAATAAGAAGGCGTTGGCTGATTGGTCAGCGTTGCCGCTTTGTAAATGAGCGCCCAGCACAGCCCATAGAATTGTCGTGCCAGCTAATACTAGAATGGCAAAAAAAGCGTAGCACCAAGCAAATCGCGAGCTGGCAATCAACTGGCGCCAGCCAGCTGCTTTGGCTGCAGGAGCCCTTGTGGGCCGCTTATCTATCGTCGGTTTTTGGGCTTTTGGCATAAGAGCTTTGTTGTCAGTATATAATGATGTCCTCAGACTTAAAAATACGTGTTTTATATAGGTAAAAATTCCAGATAGTAGTTGTGGCCAGAGCCAGCGTACGCGTTACGGTGGCTGGCAATCTATTGGACAGTAGTTTAGTCATCAGCAGGGTGAAGCCAAAATTAAACAGCACTAGCAATGAAAAGGCAATCATCTGCGGCAGTAGAATCCGGTGGTGGACTCGTTTGTCGCCAAAAACGAGGATTTTCTGGAGAGTGAAAGAGGCCAGCAGCCCAAACCAGAAACTAAACGCCACTGCCACTAAGGCGCTAGCTCCCATCCATTGAGCGAGAAAAATGATAGCAATTTCAAACAGGTAGACGCTGCCACCTACTACGACGTAGCGTCTGATACTGGCTTTACGCATCGTGATGGTTTTGCTTGATGCCAGCAGAAGCTTGGTAATCGATAACGTAGAGGGGGCGTTGTTTGCTTTGGCTATGGATATGCGAAATATAGAGCGATAGGATGCCTTGTGATAGCAAGACGATACCGACCAAAAACACAATCAAAATACCGAGCATAGCGGTACCGGTAAAATTCCAGTGCCATGGGTCACCAAGAAAAAGCTGTTCAATGATGACTGCGCTACCAAGCAAGAATGCGCTGGTAGTTATAAAAATGCCGAGATATCCAAACAAATAAATGGGAGTTGGCGTTAGCGACACAAAACTGTTAGCCGCCAGTTTCATAAGCTGGCCGCGACTATAACCGGCAGAGCCGGAACGCCGCGCGGCCGCCTCAAAGTATATGAGTTTCCGCCGGAAACCCAGCCAATCAATCAGACCACGTGTCAGACGATCTGTTTCCTTAAGGTCAAGGAAAGCACTCCGGACAGCCGCATCAATTAGTCGGTAATCGGTTGACCCGGGTACCAGTTTTTGGCCCCCCACCTTATTAAAGATGATATAAAAAAGTCGCGAGCCGATATGTTTAAACCATCCCTCTCTCTGGTTAACCGTACGCACACCGACAACCACCTGAGCACCCTCGCGCCAGGCTTGCAAGAACCGTGGGATAAGTTCGACCGGATGCTGTCCATCGCCATCAATCATCAAAACGGCCGCACCGCTGGCCTGAGCTATACCGGCCGACAAGGCGTTTTCTTTGCCAAAATTTCGGGATAGCTTAATCAATTTAATGCGCGGGTCTTTAGCATGCCAAGACTGTACTAGGTTACTTCCATCGTCGCTGCTCCCGTCGTCAACATAGATCACTTCGTAGGATTTAAGAGTGGCCAGAACAGCTATAAGTGAGTCGTGGAAAGCCGGCAACCCGGCAGCCTCATTATATAGAGGTACCACCACAGAAAGCTGAGGGGATGCTAATGCCGCCATTTGGATGCCAGTATAACAGATGACCGTGTTATGACGGTGTCGTTACTCACTCGCCCAGCACGCTTTTGTATACATCCAGGGTTTGGTGCGCTGTTTTGGCCCACGAATATTCCTTGACTAACAAATTGCCTTTGCCCACTAATTTTTGGGCCAGCGCTGGGTCGGCTATGACGTCGTTAATTTTAGCTGCCATATCAGTAACGTCTAGTGGGTCAAAGTAGTGGGCCGCCTCTTTGTAGACTTCTGGTAGACATGTTGCGTTACTGGAGACAACTGGACAGCCCTGGGCCATGGCTTCCAAGCCGGGCAGGCCAAAACCTTCACTCAGGCTGGGAAAAACGTAAGCCTTGGCTTGTTCGTACAACCAGCGTAATTCGCCATCAGTCACAAAGTCGGTGAAGATTACACCCGGAACGCCTTTTGCATCGACCAGTTTTTGTAATTTTTTGTAGTTGGCGTCTAGCTTACCGGCTAGTACCAAAGACAAACTAAAGTGGGTCTCTTTAAGCAATGCAAAGGCTTCGACTAGTCGCTCTAGATTCTTGTGCGTCATTGGTCGACCGACGTACATAATAAAATCTTTATGCTCCAGCAGTTTCATCGGCTCTGCCGGCACCGTAATTTTGTCGGCAGCCTCATAAGTGACGGTGAACTTACGGCTATTAATACGGGCAAATTTGGCAACGTCTTCTTTGACAAAATTTGACGGTACTAACACCGCGGCTGATTTACGCGCCACTCGCTTGTTAAGCCAGCGGTAAACCCATTGCTTGAACTTAAATACCAACCAGTTTTTGCTGGGGTTTGTATACCTGGCGGTAGTTAGGTCATGCATCGTGGTAACTACCTTGCCGCTATAAAATGCCGGCTGCTGAACAACTGTGAAGTGCACCAGATCCGGTTTGAGTCGCTTAACTAGACGCAGCATATCGACTTGCTCTGAAAACGTAAATTCTTTGTAAGGGCAGGCGATTTTTGTAAAACGGCGGTTAGTTGGTTGCCAGCTGTCGATGTCTTTGGGCTGGAGCAGTACGGCGTAAGTATGCTGAGTGTCCAGTTTTTGTAGATTATCTAATAGGTTTTGAAGATATGTGCCAAAACCGGTGCCCCGTAATTCGCGCGCGTCGATCACAATCTTTGTCACAATAACTCCATTGTATAGACGCTTGGGGTGGCGGACAAGGTAGAGTAAGCTGTAAGTATTATGGATGTACCTCCGTCGCCCTATGAACAGCAGCTTGATTTGCCTGGTGGCGAAGAAGTTCCGCACGCTCCACAATCCACAAAGCCCAAAAAGCGTTTTGGCAAACGAGCCGTTTTAATAAGTATTGGTCTTGTACTACTTGTCGCACTCGGCTACGGTGCATATAAATTATTCAATAAGCCTGCACCGGCTGCTGAACAAACTACCCAAGACGCTAATAGCACGCCAGAACCCAAAACCACGGAATCTCCTGCCGCCGCTAAAGGTACAAAAACCTTCACCGCCGAAACCCTAGCCGTTGAGTTTAATTATCCAGACAACTGGACGGTCACAGAAAAAGACGGCACCATCACGGTCAAGTCACCCACTTTTGACTATAAATCCGCCGACGCCGGTACGGTTAAAGACGGTTACTTCCGAATTTATATTCGTAAAAGTGCCCGCGATATTGATAGCAAGTATATCGGGCGGGCAGTTGCCGTTCAACCGACCGAAAAGATTACCTATACAAACCCTGCAACTAGCCAGCGTAAAGAAACCGAACTATCTTACTTTGCCTATGACGAACCTGTTAACTTCGCTTTTGTGATGATCACACCAGGTTTTACTTTGCAAAAAAGTGAAACCTTGGGCGCCAAATATGGCAAAGAAGCCGAAGCCTACATTATTGTCGGTGGCTACAGCGGCACTGACAATAAAGACGATCTTAGTTTCCATTCTGTATCTCTAACCAATATAAAATCTGCTGAAGTCGTTAGACAAGCTACTGAAATATTCAAATCCCTCAAAGTCTCGTAGTTTATGCATTCTGTTACAATAGAAAACTGCAGATTAAACAAGGATTAATATGGCCAAGAGGGCATTAGTTACAGGCATTACCGGACAGGATGGAAGTTATTTAGCAGAATTCTTGCTTGGTAAGGGCTACGAAGTCTACGGCATTATTCGACGGGCCAGCAGCTTCAATACCGCCCGGCTCGATCCAATCTATGAAGATCCCCATAAAAGTGGCTCTAGGCTGCATTTGATCTATGGCGATCTGACTGATGCCAACTCGGTAAATAGCATTCTGGCGGATGTTAAGCCAGATGAGGTCTATAACTTAGCGGCTCAAAGCCATGTTCGTGTCTCATTTGATATACCCGAATACACAGCCGATGTTACGGCGGTTGGCGTAGTGCGTCTATTGGAGGCAATTCATAAGCTGGGACTCAAAGACACCCGATTTTATCAAGCTAGCTCCAGCGAAATGTTCGGCAAGGTCCAGGACGTACCGCAAACCGAAAAGACTGATTTCTACCCGCGTTCACCCTATGGTGTCGCCAAGCTCTATGGGCACTGGATAACCAAGAACTACCGCGAAAGTTATGATATGTTTGCTTGCAGTGGAATTTTATTCAACCACGAAAGTCCGCGCCGTGGCGAAACTTTTGTGACACGCAAAATCACGCGCGCCGTCGCCCATATTAAAGCCGGTTTGCAAGACAAGCTATATCTGGGCAATCTGGATAGCAAACGCGACTGGGGGTACGCCAAAGAATACGTTGAGATGATGTGGCTTATGTTGCAACAGGATAAACCCGACGACTATGTTGTGGCAACCGGGGAAACCCATAGCATTAAAGAATTCCTGGACGAAGCGTTCGGCTACGTTGATCTGGATTGGCGCAAATACGTCGAAATTGATCCACGCTACTTCCGACCAGCAGAAGTCGATCTACTTATTGGGGACCCTTCTAAAGCCAAGAAAAAGCTGGGCTGGGAGCCGAAAGTGACTTTCAAGGAGCTGGCTCACATAATGGTTGATGCTGACATTGCCGACCTGCAAAAGAAATTAGAAGGTAAAGTACAGCTTAGCCGCGAAGACTAGCAACGACTGCATCGGCTAACTTTTGCCAACTGAAATTGCTGATGTGCTTTTGACCAGAATTTATTAGCGTCTGTCTTTGAGACTCATTAATAAGTAAAGCTGACATAATTTTGGAAATTGCTGACGGGTCCTTTGGATCGCAGTAAGCCGCAGCCTCGTCACATATTTCTTTAAGCACTGGGATGTCACTTACAACCACTGGAACGCCCGCGGCCATAGCCTCCAGTGGCGGTATGCCCTGGCCTTCATAGAATGATGGAAAAACAAATAAACTAGATTGGGCATAAAGTCCGGCCCGCTGTGCATCACTAACATAACCGGTCGTTATAATATCGAGTCCTTGCAGACGACTTTGTTCGATACTTTGCCTGGTTTTTTCACTTTTCCAACCATCCCCACCGGCCAGAACCAGTTGATAACTACTACGTAATTCCGGAGCCAATAAACCATATGCCGCCACCAAGCCATCGATATTTTTACGTGGCTCCATATTGCCCATATGCAGGATGAATTTTTTGGTAATACCCAAAGATTTCAAGTCAATCGAAACAAATTTACTTAATTCCGGCTTGTCCAGCCCGTTAGTTTCTAACAGGCTGGGAGGGGTGTAGGTCACAATTACCGGCTTTGTTAGTTGATAGGTTTGTTTAAGCCGTTCGGCCATGAACTGCGATACGGTAGCCACTGCCTTGCTGCGCTTAATACTTTTCGGCACAAAACGCTTTAAGTCACTCTGGTTGCGCTGGCTCAGAGTTTCAGGCATATCTATGTAGGCTAGATCATGGATTGTGCAAATTGACGAAGTTTTGAAAAGACTCGGCTGGCTTAAATAATTAGGAAACAGGTGTACATCGGCCCGCCGCTTAGTAAGTAGTTCATAGGGTATTTCTAGCCCCATTCGGCGAAGTAAGTTTACGGCTTTTTGTGGCAGCAATCGACTGATCTTGTAATGGATTGCTGGATGATCGGGCAGTGGATTAAGTGATTGCCGTCCTAAAAAGTTATAGTAATGACCAGTAATTTCCAGCTCGTCACCATGGAATTGAGCAAGTGCTTTCAGCAGCCCCAGTGTGTAGTAGCCGACACCGGATTTTTGCGGTTTGGCGGCGGTGCTGACATCGATTGCGACGCGTAGCTTATTTTGGGCCATGGCCGACCTGCTCTAACACCGCCAGAGTCTGCTCGGCTGTGCGCCGCCAGCTAAAATGTTTGACTTGTTGTCGGCCTTTGGCAATCAGCTGAGAGCGCAACTTTGAATTATCAAGAATCCGGGCAATCGTCTGAGCCATGGGTTGGCCATTTTTAACTAGTAGTGCAGCATCGCCGGCAACTTCGGGAATCGACGAGTTGTCGTAAGCCACCACCGGACAACCTAAATGCATTGCTTCTAGAATTGGTAAGCCAAAGCCTTCATACAGGCTGGGGAAAGGGAAGGCAGCCGCTTCGGAGTAGAGGATGCCAAGATCGTCATCTGGCACGAAGCCCGGTAGAATAATATCTTTGGCAGCAATCGGGTTAGTGTCGAGCTCGGCCGTCCAGCCAACCATCTTTAGGTCGCGTTTAAGGCTGAATTCCTTGCCAATCATCACCATCTTTAGATCCGGATGAGTCTGCTTGAGCGTAAAGAAGTCTCGAGCCAGACCTTTGATGTTCTTGCGCAGGTCAACACCACCTACATAGAGCAAAAAGGGACCGTCGTCGAGACCATACTTTTGGCGTACGCTTTTGCGCAAAGAATCTGTCGGTTTTTGAAAAGCTGTCTCAGAACCAGCCAACGGCGTCACAAAAATACGATCCGGATGCTTATTATCTATATGCTTAAGGTAGTCTTTTTTTGTCGATTCAGAAATCGCCAACATAGCAGCAGCGTTGGCATAAGAATTGAGCATGGCCTGGTATAGCCTAGATTGTACCGTCTCGCCAAAGATTTGTTTGTATTTCTTGATGCCGTGCAGTTTGGCTGACTCCTTGTCAATTTTAAAGAACAGAGGAATTAGGTCGTGCAGCGCTGCCACAGTTGGCACCGTTTTGGGAATGCCCAGCCACGGGTCAGCTTGCAGCAGTACATCAACTTCGCCAGCCCGAGGTCGTACCCTAACCTGCGGTCGGGCCAGAGCTCGCACATACTTAATGCGCTTGATCTTATTGGAAGCTACGAAGCTGAGCGAGTAGTCCTTATAAAGACCCAAGACGTCTTGGGGTAAAGGACTAGACCGTTCAACATAAAAGACAAATTGATACTGCTGCGTCAGCGGTGCCATTTCACGTAGCACGTTTTCCAAATAACGGCCGATGCCACGGAAGCGGTTATTGTTTTGCAGCGGGCGAAGATCAATGCCAATTTTCATACTCGTTCCTTGGTTATGACTTGCCGACCAAACACTGAGCGCAATAAAGCGGCTAAAAAGCCCACCCCAAACAGGGCCGTACGTCGCAGTGCCTTCGACTTGCCGCGGCCACGGCAATACTCCCGCCATTTCGTATACAAGGCTTTAGCCAGGTTGCGTAAATTCACTGACTTGAGTGTAAAGAATAATTCGTTTCGATAAAACATGGGCGTATCCAAAATATCTGTGTAAGCTTGGCTGCGTGTTCCGCCACTGTGAGCGGCCAGATGAGTTAGTTGCGCCTTGGGCTCATAGTAAATTTTCATGCCGTGACGGACCATTTTAAGGGCCATACAGCTTTCCTCGCGAAAGGCATTGCCATAAAAACGAGTGTCAAAGCCGCCAACCTTAAGAGCATCAGCTACTTTCAGGGCACAATTACCGCCAGGGAAGGCGTTGGTATAACTACCTTCTGTGGCTGTAAAAACACCATGCGAAACAGCATAGTCGTCAAATTGCAGCACATCTTTTTTAATTGGGAAACCTTCCTGTAACACGCGGCCACCAACAGCACTAACGTCTGGATAAACGTTAAAAGCCCGTAGATGATACTTCACAAGATCCTTATCGACTACTACATCGTCGTCTAGAAATAGGACAATTGGTGCGGTGGTATGGTGCAATGCAAAATTACGCGCCGCCGGCAGAGAAGGTGGGTCAGCATACACGTGACGAAATCGTTTATCTGATATGGCGGCCAGCGCTTTATGAAATTTTGCATAATGCGACGGACTCTGGTCAATTACCAGTAGCTCAAGGTTTTGATGCGACTGGTCAAGCACGCCTTGAATTGTATCCAGCAAGACATCTTCGCGTTGATAAGTTGGTATAGCGACACAAATATCAGACTGCACGACGTTTTACCTTCCGCGCAATTTTACCGGCCTTTTTACGGTATGCTTGTGGCGTCAGAAGAGTGGCAGCCAACACCCTTAATCCAAAGGCCCATTGTCGGTTCTTCATAGCTTTGTTGGCAATAAACTGACGATTGCCAAGTAAGCGCTCAATCCGGGTGTGGCCGTCTACTAATTTCTTATACGCCGAGACTTTTATCTTGCGACCAACCAGACGATTTTTTTGTTGCCACGCCAAGGCTTGTATGCGCTTTAACTTTTGCTGCTGCAAAACACGGTTTACCTCAGAGATGCCGTTACTATTCTCTCGGTAAACATAAAGCGGCTCATCAATATTGGCAAATTTACCATGCTTACTTAAGCGCAACCAAAACTCGTAATCTTCGGCTGGCCAAAAGTCTTTTTTATAAAGACCGGCTTTTAGTGCAGCATCTT